>JANPHP010000084.1:0-7875 GCA_031424495.1 Bacteroidota bacterium
CGATTTTGGTTTTGCCATCAGGATCGACATAGCCATATTTAATGCTGCCATCCTCCATCAATTTACATGCTGCCACCATGCCCTCAGAAAGGCTGCCAAGTGATTGGTAGCCATGGTCTAGCGGAAACTCTACCTCGCCGTCGCGTCGCACAAAGAGCCAAGTGCCCGCTTTATTGACCGCTGCTCGGCCTTGAAAAAAACCAGATTCCTGCACTGCTTCAAAATTGAAGGGGACCATCTCCCTCCCTGTTGCGTCGATAAAACCCCAGCGATTTTTGAGCTTGGCTGCGCAAAGCCCTTCGTTCATGGGTTGCAACTGCTCATATTGGCAGGGCACCCGCAGCTGCCCCTCCAAATCGATGAGGCCAAACTTGCCATCGTCTTGCACGACGGCAAAACCTTCTTGAAACACGTCAATTCGCCCAAACCTCGGAAACTGCATGCGTTCGCCACAGGTATTGTAAACGCCGAGCTGCCCCTCGTCGCGCACGCTGAACAGGTCTACATAATGCCCTTGGTTGTCGCGCAGCTGCGAGACATGCTCGTAGCGATTGGGCACGACGACCTGCCCTGCGGCATTCAACAGACCTTTCAGGCCATGCTGATCGGTCATGAAAAAGCCATTTTTGAGGACGTAGACAGCATCGTAGCAAAAATCGCTCAGCAAGCAGCCTGTCATATCTGCGAGCGCATATTGCGTGCCTTTGCGCAGGCGCATCGCCTCGCCGACTTGTATTTCATCCAAGACCGCTGGCACTTGCCACTTGCCCTGTGCATCGATAATCCCAAACTTGCCGTGCAACTGCACGATGGCCCCGTAAGCTCCAAATGGCTCGGCATTTTCAAATTGTGCGGGGATGAGCATGCGCAACTCGGCGTCGCAGTAGCCAAACCGATCGCCGACACGTATCGGTATCAACGCAGGCGAGATAGCTTGGACCAGCAGGCTGGACCACATTAAAATTGCAAAACTGAGCGCCCGAGTAAACATGAATCAACCTATTGACACGGTAAATAAGGTAATCCCGACCAATTGCCAAACAAAAGCGACATAGTTTTTTTGAACATGGGCCGAGGCTGGCGATCGGATGCGGCTTGCAATCGCCGCTTTTTGCTGTCCAAACGCGGCACAGGGGCAGTGCAAGCCCGTTTTTGCCTTGCCTTCGATGTCCATCCCCACATTTTAAATACAACGGATTGCATCGGCAAATAGATTGGCGGGCTGCTACCCGTCCCACGAAGGAGCCACGATCAATCCGTCCACCTTCTACCCAAACATGAAGCGACAACATTTCCACTGACCACTTGTACTTTGGTGTTTGGCGTGATACTTTTGCGATTGGATATTTCAATTTTTAAATCAATTAGCGCATCCCCACATGGGCCCCAATTACATCCTCTTTGCGATTCCTTTCTTTTTGCTGTTGATGGGTTTGGAAATGGTTTGGGCCCGCATCAAGGGCAAAAAAATCTATCGGCTCAACGATACGGTTTCCAACTTGATGATCGGCGTGGGCAATCAAGCCTTTAATCTGATCTGGAAAGCCGGATTGCTCGCCGTTTACATTTGGCTGTATGACCATGCCGCCTTTTTTGAGCAGGGACAGACTTGGTGGTCATTTGTGCTCTGTCTACTGGCTTTTGACTTCCTCTTTTACTGGGCGCATCGGTGGGGACATGAGGTGAATCTGTTTTGGGGAGCGCATATGGTGCATCACAGCAGCGAAGAATACAACCTGAGTGTCGCTTTGCGGCAATCGTGGTTTCACAATGTGCTTTCATTTTTTGTATTCCTGCCCCTACCCTTTCTCGGATTTGATCCCAAGATCTTTGCCGCAGCGGCAGGTATCGATGTATTGTATCAATTTTGGATCCATACCAAGGCTATCGGCAAACTGCCCGCTTGGATCGAATGGATATTCAACACGCCATCGCACCACCGCGTACACCATGGCCGCAATCCAAAATACATCGACAAAAACCATGCGGGCATGTTTATCGTCTGGGACCGGATTTTTGGTACGTTTCAGGCTGAAGAAGAAGAGGTTGTGTATGGTATCACCACGCCGCTCAAGAGCTGGAACCCAGTCTGGGCCAATTTGCATTATTATGTAGACCTCTTGAAACTCGGCCGCAGATTTTCACGTTGGGGCGACCGCTTCAAGCTGCTTTTTGCGCGGCCAGGCTGGAAACCTGCCGAACTCGGCGGCTTCGAACCGGCACCATCCTTGGAAAACCAAGACCTGAAACCTTATGATGCACGCAGCACCAAGGCATTTACCGCCTACGTCGTCGTGCAATTTGCTTTTATGCTGGCCGGGCTCACGGCATTGATGATTCATTTTCAGGAGCTCACGCTTTTTTACAAATTGGCTTTTCTCGGGGTGATTGTCATCACTGGAATGATCTGTGGAGCGATTTTGGAAAATCGCAAATGGGTTTTGGTGGCAGAGTATTTGCGGCTCGCCCTCGTGATCGCGCTGCTCAATGCAGTGTATTATGAATTGTATGTGGATTGGCTGCTCTACATGATCATCGGTTCAGGGATCGGATTTGTAGGAAGCAACCTTTGGTTCACGCTCGGATGGATTTTTCAGCGGCAGTCACAACCCAAAATGGCCTGATGCATCGTCAATGCTTCTCATCCGGATTATGCCTCCAATGCTTTGCGGCATGGAGCAACCCAAAGACTTCATCCGCCCTGCAAAACCCTGTGAAATGTAGACTGGGCTTGTAAGGTAATCGGTTTTCTAGGTGCCAAATGGGCGGTCAAATGATGCCTCCGCAAACGAATGTGGAAAACTTCGCTCCTAAAATGGGGGTCTCTTGGGCAGTTCATCGACGGAATCTGCCTATTCATCAGCGATCTCCGTCGGTAGATACAAAAAACAAATCCCTATGCTAACAAATTCCTAAATCTCGCGAAGGCGGCCATCTCGTGGATAACCAACAGATTATCTGTTGGATATTTGCACCCGAATTAATACACAGCTGCAAGTTGGAGCGCTGGAATTGGTAAAAGTATCTGAGCGATGAAAAAACTACGCGATTTTATTGTGCTTTTCTTGCTTTTGGGATTGGCCCAAACACCGGGCGTAATGGCCCAAGGGCTGATTGTGAATGAGGTTTCCAACGGCCCATCTGGCGCGCAAGAGTTTATCGAATTTGTCGTCACAGGCCCCACACTCAATCCCAATTGCGGCCCGATCGACATCAGAGGATGGATGTTTGACGACAACAATGGCGACTTTTCTTGTGGAGCTTGTGCTGGCACAGGCATCGCAACAGGGCATCAGCGCTTTGCAAACGTCGGCGTTTGGGCCGCTGTTCCTACAGGCTCCATCATCGTGATTTATGATCCTGCCCTCAAAAACCCAAAAATCCCTGCAGACGATCCCAACGACACCGCCCCTGCAGACGGTGTCTATATTTTGTCCTCCTCGCATGCATCGCTAGAAGTAAGCGTCACGCCTTGCGGCAGCGGCAATATGCCTACAGGCGTGGGTGCTTGCGCATCCTGCTCTGGCGTTAGCTCCTATGCAGGTGCTTGCTATACGGCAGGCCTCTCCAACGTCGTTTGGGGCCTGCGCAATGCTGGCGATGCAGCACAGGTGCGCACGCCTACCGGCGCTTATTTTCATGGTATTTCATACGGCACGCCGGCTTCACTCATCACAGGCGGCCCCGACAACCTATTGCTTTCGCCCATCGATGGCACGGGCAGGTTTTATGCATTTACCAACTCCTCCAACAACAATTTTCGTGCAGTTGCCAATTTTGCGGTTGCGCTGGTCTCCAGCAATGGTGAAACCCCAGGGGCACCAAACTCAGCGAACAACCAAGCATGGCTCCTCTCGCTCGCTTCCCCTTGCCCACTTCCCGTCAACTACTACCATGCACTCTCGGTGGAGGCAAGCAAGGGCCACAATCTCCTAGCGTGGACCACAGCAACCGAGGTGAACTCAGATCGTTGGGACGTGATGCGCACCTATGACCTTGCTGAGCCATTTGCCAAAATCGGCACCGTTGATGCTTATGGCACTTCTCACCAAATGATTTCCTACACTTTTACCGATGTAAATCCTGAGCAGTCCCAAGCTTGGTATCAATTGCGGCAGCATGACATCAATGGCAGCGTCGAGCTTGGCAACGTAGTCCAGATCAACAATACGACCATTCCGGGCACCTATATTGAAACAGTGCCCAATCCCAGCAATGGCTTGCTCCACTTGCGTATCGCAACACAAGGCTTGCACGACTTGCAAGTCGTGGACATGATCGGCCATGTCGTGTATGAGCGCAGCATGGATGGTGAATCAGACTTCTTGGAGATGGACCTCGATCTGAGTGCCTTGCCTGCGGCAAACTATTGGCTCTACATCCGCAGCAATCAAGGGCCACTCATGCGACGTATATCGATTGTGCACGCACAATAATTTTAGCCTTCTTCAGATTGCTGCACCGCAGGCTACAGCGCAAAGCCTTATTTGCGCTGTCTAGCGTTTGCTGACCAGCCATTTCCGCCCGTAAACACAGATTCCTACCCGAGCTGTACAGATCTTGATCCGCGGAAAATTCATTTTCCAGCTTTGGGTGTAGATTGTTTTGCAGGCTTCGGGCAAATAATCGGAGCAGTGCACCTCTTGTCAAATGCGGTCAATCGCCAAATGCAATTTCAGGAAGCCGCTTTCAGCGATCTTCCGGCTGCTCGACCTCAGGGAGCAAGCGCAGCCCTCTCTCGTGATGCCATTTCAAAATCCAGTTGCGGTACAAGGCGTGGCGCAATACCTCACCCAATGCGATCAAAACCATGAGGGGAAGCTCTGTTTCAATGGTAAGCCAGAAGCCTTGCTCAAACCAAACAGGTCCACGCGCAAGTGGATAGTGGCCGACGGCCATGAAAAACAGCACGCATTGCAAGGCGACAAATGAGATAAACATCATCGGCACCACCATGAAGATCTGCATAAAGACAAATGCAGAGCTGCGAAAAGGAAATACCATTGCCGACCATCGTTGGGTAAGCCGCACGAGTAGCTCTCCGACCAAAAATATATAGACCAACCACACCACAAACGGCATTCCCCAACCCACGGCAGCCTCCAATTCGCCAAGCAATAGCCGCACCGTCGGGAAAACTCCCAAGGGCTCCAGGACCAGCATATACACCACAAACACCAACATCTGCAGGAAGGCGTGTGGCCAAAAGGTTGCTGGAAGAGGGGGTTCTTGCCGAATTTTCATGCTTACAAATGAACAAAAAAAAACGACAGCTTGGGCCAAGAATAAGCGAGCGCAAATTGGCTGGTGCGGCAGTCGAAGGCCTTCAAAATGCAAATTTCGCGGCAAATACCCATTGCTTTCCTTGAGTGCCATCAATAATATCCCTATCTTTGCACATCAATACCTTGAAATGAAAATCGTATCTGAAGAAAGCGTCGAGCAAGCCATCGACATCATCGAAAAGATGACCGAAGAAGAATTTGCGGCCTTTGCCCAAGCATTCACCTCTTCGCAACCTGCATTGGCGGGCTATATATTTATCCATGAAGACGAGTTTACCGACGACGACTTTGACTTGATGGCCAATCTTGCACTTACGATTTACAAGGCTTATGAGCTCGAATGCGGCACCGCGATGACGCTCTCGGAGCAGGAAGTTGAAAGTGCAGCATTGCAACAAATGGATTATCTCGATGCGATTGAAACTGCAAGCGAAGAAGAAATCGCTGACTTGGTTGAGAAAGCATTTGACGGATCCAAGCAACCTGTATTGCTCGACTTTGCAGCCCATGAATTGCATTCAATGGAATCTGAAGGCGCAATCGACCATGAGTCGGGTGGGGCAATGATCTATCCGATCCTGCAATTGGTCGTGGACTTGCTCGATATCGCATTCAACGGAACACGCTTCCAAATCGTTTCCTAAATACAGCAATCGTCGTTTTGAGAATCGTGTGCGCCTGTCTCAGGCAGCGCGCTGCTTCAATTATGTCCTCTATTTGACGGCAATCGCATCGACCAGCGGTGCAATGCAAGGCTGTATTACCCAAACCGATTCCCGTATTTCATGGAAACGAGCACTGAATGCGCATCGCATAAAACATTGGGCCTCGTCGCACAGCAATGAAAGCTGACACCGGGCATGGTGAAAATGACGCATTTCCAAAGCGGAAAGCCTCGGACACACCAAATCGACCATTAGCCAAAATAAAATAGCTTTTTGCTGCCATAAATGGAATAATTACACATTTACCCTTCAATTGCCCCATACCTAATGCACTGCAACCAAGCATAAACACATATCCTGATGGACCAATGAAAACAAAATGCGGTCAAAACAGGCGCAATGAGAGTTTATTGCATCAATTCATGATTTCAAATAATATTAGCATCAACAAATGCTTGCAATATGATCGCAATGTGGACCCATACTTTCAAAATCGGTATTCAAAGCTGTTGATTTACAGCAAAATCGAGGCGTGATGATGGCGGAAAGAAGGATATTCAAAAAAAATAATTCAAAATTATCCCCCACCCTTAAAAAAAAATGTAGCATTTCTTGGCCGCGGTGCATATTGATTCAAAAACTCAGAAACAGCCAAATTATGCATAAAAACGCCGTTTATATAGCCAATGGCTCAATCGTGGCAAGGTCTGCCCATAAGGATTAAGGGCTCAAATGCGGCAAAAACAAAACATTTGAACATAGTTTCAGGAATCAATAGTTTTGGAATTCTCAAAACACTTGTAAATTCATGCTTTAGAATGCCTACGGTTCTTCGCAGGGCTTTCAAATTTCTCTTAAGGAAAAAATTATTTATTTGAAATGAGCAACGATATCACAAAAGTCCTCGAAGCAGAGGTCAAGCGCTTAGGCACGGAGATTCATTCACTTGAATCCCAAATTGGCACCTTGAAGGCCCAGCAGTCTGCATTGACAGCAGTGGTCGATTCCTATCGCGGTGGCGGCAAAAAATCCGCACCAGCAGTAGAAGTAAAAACCCCAGGCAAGCGTGGTCCTAAACCAGGCGCCGCCAAGAAAGCTGTTGTAGCAGTTGAAGGCAAAAAGAAACCAGGTCGCCCGAAAAAAGAGGTCGCCGCTGCACCAGCAGTCGTGAGCGCACCAGCTGCTGTCGCTGCACCAGTCGCTGTGGTAGAAAAAAAGAAGCCAGGCCGCAAGCCAGGTTTCAAACCCACGCCTAAAGTCGTAGCCGCCGCTGCTGCTCCCGTTGCCAAAGCCGAGAAGGTTGCCAAAGCTCCTAAGGCCCCCAAAGCTCCAAAGGCTCCTAAAGCTGCCAAAACTGTTGCAGCTCCCGTTGCTGCTGCTCCAGTAGTCGCCGCCGCCAAGCCTGCCAAAGGCCCCAAAGTAGAGAAGGTTGCCAAAGCCCCTAAGGCTGCGGTGAAAACAGTGAGCAAGATTGTCGAGCGCACTGCACCTAAATCTGCTGACGCACCCGTCGCTCCTGCTGCCAAGCCAGCCAAGGCTGCAAAAGCCAGCGGTAAGCCCGAGGTAAAAAAAAAGGCTGATAAAGCCCCTCGCGGCCCAAAACCCGGTACAAAAACCGACAAAAACAACTCTTTGACCGCAAAAGTGTTAGAGTTGTTCAAAGGTAAGGGCGAGCTTGAGCCAATTGATGTCGCAACCGGCACCGGTGTGAGCAAAGATAAGTTCAACTCCGTGCGCAGCACGATCAATATCCTTTATCTGAAAAATACCCTTGGACGCAGGAAAAAGGATGGCAAAACCAATACCTATTCCTATGCTACACCTGAGTATTACACCAGCAAAGGCATTGAATTTGAACTGCACACGAAGTAATCAGCTTCGCTAGGACTTAAAAATCCATACTGAATCGGCTCCGAGCATGCTCG
>JANPHP010000085.1:0-4918 GCA_031424495.1 Bacteroidota bacterium
GCCAGCGCGGCCCACGACAAGGCCTTGATATTGTTGAGATTCCAATACATCACGCAGACTCACATACTGCACATCGTTGTGGGGATTGCTACAAGCCACTCGGTCGAGCAGGTCTCGCACTTCTTCATAGCGAAATACCGCAACATTGTAATCTGGTGACAATCCGTCGCGGTCGGTCCATAGCAGCCGCAAGTAGCGAATCTGTTGCTTTGCCATGGCCGTGTTGCGGTCGATGCGCTCATCGACGATCAGTTCCACGACCTGTGAAAACTTATCAAACGCAGCCACAGGTGGACTCCACCAAGAATTTGCGGGTTGATGGGCAGTGTTGCTGTCTTGGCGGGCCATGAGGTTGAGCAGGTCGCCATAGTGGATCGGTGTCGTGAAATCTTCGGCTGAATACGCTTGCAAGCTGCTGGTTTTCAGCCCTTGGATGAGCACCTGTGCGATGCCGCTGTATCGAGGCAACACTGCAAGTTCACCAATAGACTTGGTACTTGCTGTTTCGGTATTGGCAAACAGCTTGCTAGGGAGCGGTGCATTGGCCAGTCTTGCATTTGCTTTTTCACCGAGGTCGATGCGCAAGACACGGGTGTATTGGCTGAATGTCGTGCGGGCGTCGACTTTTGGGGGCAACTGTCGGGGAAGGTGATCAATGTGCAACAGGTCTTTGGCTGGGTTGATGCAGGGCATCACCACCTCGTTGAATGTGATGTCAAAGCCGCTGCTATGCATCGAGAAATCGTCGATCAGCAAGAAAAATACATCGCCCTTGCGGGCTGCTATGCTGCGAGAGTAGGGGCAGTCGGCGGCGCCTGCCGAGGCCGACTCACCCAGGTCGCCCATACCCGTCGAGGCCCGAGGCCCACGACCCACCGAGAAGTTGCAAGCCAGCTTGCGCTCGACTTGTGCCAAATCAGGACAGGCACTTGGATCTTTGGGATTGCCCCGCAGCAAGACCCAATCATAGTCATCCAACCCGTTGTCAGGTTGGATATCAAAACTCAATTGCCCATCCTGCTGCGCCATGAAACGGTACCAAGTAGAGTTGTGTTGCCGCTCCACGCAGGTGCCCGGTACCGTCTCGAGCGCCTGTGGCGCCTCGACGCCATAGTAAGGAAAGTTTTCATGGTAGCTCGGGCCACAGATGTCTTGCACATCGGCGCAAGTGCCCTTTTCCTGAGGCGCTATGCAGGCAGCCTTGCTTTGCGCCTGCCAAAGCGCAGTCCAGATGCTCAGCCTTGATTGTGCATCGCGCTTGAACTCCACCGTGAGGCAGCCCTGCTGACTCTGCACTACCCTGCTGCCATGCAGGTTGCCGAGTGTCGACAATACGGGAGCCTCGGTGCTTGCCCCATCGTACACCGTGATGAAATCGCGGGACATCAGGTTGTCAGTGAGCGTGCATTCCACCAAATTAAAATCCAGCCGAATGCAGCCCGCGCTGTCTGGGCAAAGGGTATAGATATAAGTGCGGCTCTTGGCGTCGGTCGCTGTCTGATGGTCGTAGTACAACATGCCCGACTGCGTCGTCGACTTGCCCCGCACCACCGGAATCTGGGCCAGCACCTGCGCGCAAGCCATACCATACAGGAGCAACAGCCAAGCCGCGGCATGCAAGCCGGGTCGATATGCAATGCGGTGGCTGCTCAATGGCTTAGATCGTCAGGATTTTGAATTCGACGCGGCGGTTGATTTGCCGGTTCTCAGGACTGGTATTGGGGACCTGCGGCTTGCTCTCGCCGAGTCCCACCGACTTGAGGCGGGCCTCCAAGATGCCGTTTTTGATGAGGTAGGCCCTCACTGAAGCAGCACGCTTCTTGCTCAATTCGAGGTTGTTCACGTCGGTGCCCACGTCGTCGGTGTGGCCGGCGACCTCGATGGAGAGGGTCGGCTGCTCATTGAGCAAGGTCACGAGGCGCTTGAGTTCCTTGGTCGATTGTGGCCGCAAGTCTGCTTTGCCCGTGTCGAAAAACAGGTTGTTGAGGCGGGCGATGCTGCCGGCCTCGACGGGGACGAGCTTCAAATCGCGCTTGACCTCCTGGTATTCTGAGAGTTTGCGCAGGTCGATGTTCTCACTCACTGGGAAGAATCCTTTGGATTCGGCCAGAAATCCATATTCCTCACCAGCTGGCAAGACGATGGAGAATGAGCCGTCGCGCGGATCTGCGTAGGCGATGCCGAGTTCCTTGCCCGTCGACAATGATTCGTAGATGATCTTGCCACCGATGGGCGTGCCCGTCTTGGCGTTGAGCACATGGCCAGTCACAAGCACTACCGGCTTGGGACGCACGCTCAGCGGCAGTGGTGCCCTGAAGATGTCGGCCTTGCCGATGGTGTTGTTGTAAGAAACAAAGTAGGCAAAGTCACCCTTGGCCGGGATGGAGTAGTAGGCGTCCCAAGCTGGCGAATTGAGGAGCGGACCCAGGTTTTGCGGTGTGGACCAGCTCGTCCAAGTGCTGTCTTGGCGGCGCGTCACAAACATGTCTTTGCTGCCATAGCCCACGAGGCCATTGGTCGAGAAGTAGAGCGTGCTCTCGTCGGCGGCGAGAAAGGGGGTGCTCTCGCCACCTGCGGTGTTCACGCTGTCGCCCATGCTCAGCGGCTCGGTCCAGCTGCCGTCTGGATTGCTAAATGAAACATACAAGTCCTTGCCGCCGCGGCTGTCGGTGCGTTGGATGGTCATGATCATGACCTTGCCCGATGCGCTCAGCGCATACTCGCCATACATATTGCTGTTGTAGAAATTGGTGATGTTGCAGCCGACGGGAGCTTCCCATTTCTCGCCGTTGCGGCGGGCAGTGGAGACCCCTTTTTCCATCGCGCCATTGGGCATGTATTTGTTGAGCAGCAACAGGGTATGGCCGTCAGGGGTGATCGAGGTGGCCGCATTGTTGTCGGTATTGTTGAGGGGAGCGCCGACATTCACACTGAGTCCATAAGAATTGTCTGGTTGTATCTCCGCCATCCAAATGTCTTGCATATTGGGGTCGCCAAGGTTGCCGGGGTGGCCCTGCCTTGTAAAAAACAGGGTCTTGCCGTCGGGCGAGATCACTGGCAATAGTTCGTCGGTCTCAGAGTTGATGTTGGGGCCGAGGTTTTCGCGTTGCCCGTCGGTGAGGATGCCGGGCGCGAGGTTGATGGCGATCTTGATGCTGTCGGCGCTGTCAGAGATGCCAACGGCATCGATTTGGTTGTAGCCGTCGACCGCTTGGGTATTCAGCACGACCATCACGGCATTGCACTGATAGTCGGTGAGCGGAAAGAAGATATTGTTCAGGCGACCCGGTGTCGCTTGTGGGCCCGGCTTCGGATTGGTGTAGACGAGGTGGTAAGCACCCTTGGTGTCAAACAAGATCACTTTTTGCACCGCGCCAGCTCCCTTGCATTCCGAGATGGCGACCTGCTGCACCTGCATCGGCGTGGCATACCCGAGCTTCACATATTCTTCGCGTGTCGAGTTGGGCTCGGCTGGTGACCACGCGCATTCAAATGACCCGGAAATGACGGCAGGATTGCAACTCGGCAAACCTACCGCCTGCTTGGCAGCAAACTGCCCGGGCATGCCCGCGTCGGTATATTCAGAGGAATATTCGATCACCTTGCTGGCCCACTGCACATTTTGTGCAGTGGCTAGGGTTGTCGAGCAGGCTGCAAGGCAACCTAGTAACCATAATTTCAATCCGCTCATTGGTCTTTTCATGAATTGATTTTCCTTACAAAGCCGTTTCCGTCACAAGCGAGCGGCCACGGCCACCCGCGTCGGCAATCATCGTGTTGCCTTAATGCAAGAAAGCAAATTAGATACCGAATCTCAGCATTCCTCTAAAAAAACACAATCGTTGCGCCATTGCCATACTCCATCGGCTCTGCGAGTTCGTAGCGCTTCACAAACGCAAAGCCCTTGAGGCGGTTGTGAATCTCTTTTTTGAGGGTGCCGTTGCCGATACCATGAATGAAGACCATCGAATCCACATGGTAGACCTGCGCATCGGTGATCGCCTTTTCAAATGCTTCGAGTTGCAGCCGCAGCATGGTATTGCTGTCGATGTTCATCGGGTCCTTCATGATCTTGTGTAGGTGCAAGTCCACGACTTTGGGCGGCTTGGCCGGTTTTTGGCTCACAATCCGCACATCCGACACGCTCTCTTGCAGGTCTTGGGCCACGATCTTTTCCTCCAGCATGAATTCCCAACCCTCCACATTCAGTTCAGGCACCCTGATCGGCGCATTCACAAAGATGTCGGTCTTTACATTGATCTCCAGTGTGATCGGGGGAATGGGCCTGGGGTGCTCGATGCGGGGGAATTGCAGCACTTGCAAGTAGATCGTGCGGGCCATGTGAAAGTCTTGTGGCGTCTGCTTGCCCAGAAAATGGTTGTTGCGGGGCAATACCGATCCTGAATTGTAGCTCGTGAATTTGTTGCCGACCTTGATGAACATCGTGAACAGCAACTCGTTGCGGCCTTGGTTCACAAGCCAGAACTCATAGTCCATCTCTGCATTTTTGTAGAGTACAAACGATGCAGGTAGGTCAGGAGCAGGGCTCAGGCTGGGGCCGACGCCCGGCTTTTGTGGCTTTTTCACCCCATCCTCGTCGGCGTCTTCGCCGCGTTTGAGGATGTTTTCGGCAGCATTGATCTTGACGACCTCGCCGATGCCGACCTCCATCTCATAGAAGTCGTCGATGAGCACCTCCAGTTTTGTGGGGCTGATGAGCCTCAGCACGATACCTTCGCCCTTAGCATGGAGCAACCTGACCTTTTCGCCAACCTTGAAGTTTTCTTTCATAACAATTGTCATTCGCAGCCGACCTAGATCGATCGTCGCGCAACACAAGCGGCAAAAATAACCCACAATCCCTCGCCCACAAGGGCGGGGTGGGAATTAGATGGTGGGGTAGGTCGATTCTTGTCGT
>JANPHP010000086.1:0-29899 GCA_031424495.1 Bacteroidota bacterium
CGCGAGGCACAGCAGATCATCGAGATCTCCCCCAATATTCCGACCGAGGCCCAAGTGGTCCTGCAAAATATCACGAGCCTCACTTTCCTCGTTTATTTCATCGCTTCCAATCTCAATCTCGAGATTCAGGACAAACAGTCGATCTTGGAGATGAATTCGTTGCTCACCAAGGGCCACCAAGTGCTGAGCCTCATGGGCAAGGAATTGGCAATCTTAGAACTGAGCGAGGAGATCCACAGCAAGGTCAAAACGGACCTCGATAAGCAGCAACGCGAGTATTTTTTGCGGCAACAGATCAAGGCCATCCACGACGAATTGGGTGAGGGCGGCGACGAGAGTGATGTCGAGTCCCTGCGCAGGCGTGCTGCGGAGAAACGTTGGCCCAAGCGCGTACAAGAGGTTTTTGACAAGGAGGTTGGCAAGCTCAATCGCCTCAATCCGATGCAACCCGACCATAGCGTTGTGGTCAATTATTTGGATTGGCTGCTCGAGCTGCCTTGGCAAAAGTATTCAGAAGACGTTTTTGACTTCAAGCGCACGCAAGAAATCCTCGACAACGACCATTATGGCTTGGACGAGGTGAAGGAGCGCATCATGGAGTTTCTGGCTGTGCTGAAATTGAAGTCAGACAAAAAGGCACCGATTTTGTGTTTTTATGGACCTCCCGGCGTTGGCAAAACCTCACTCGGCAAATCGATCGCGGCCGCACTCGGGCGTGAGTTTGTGCGTGTATCGCTCGGTGGCATGCGCGACGAGGCTGAGATCAGAGGCCATCGCCGCACCTATATCGGCGCCATGCCGGGCCGCATCATCCAAGGATTGAAAAAGGCCAAGACGGGCAACCCTGTCTTCATGCTTGATGAAATCGACAAGGTCGGCAACGATTTCAGGGGAGATCCCTCATCGGCATTGCTGGAGGTGCTCGACCCCGAGCAAAACGACACTTTCCAAGATCACTTCCTAGAGGTCGATTACGACCTCTCCAATGTCATGTTTATCGCCACTGCCAATACGCTGGGGAGCATCCATCCTGCCTTGCGTGACCGCATGGAGATCATTGAGATCAACGGTTATTCCCTTGAAGAAAAGCTGGAGATCGCGAAGCAGCATCTCGTGCCCAAGGCACGCAAGGACCACGGCCTCAAAGCCAGTCAATTGAAAATCATGGATCCGGCTTTGCGCCGCATCATCGACGGCTACACCCGCGAATCGGGTGTGCGTAACCTGGCCCAAAAAATCGCGCGCATCTGTCGCGCCACAGCTAAAAAGATCGTCGTCGATGCCAAACCCGCTGTCACGATCAAGGCTGCTGAGGTCGAGGAAATACTCGGTGTGTCGCACTACGAGAATGAACTCTACCAAAAGATCTCTACGCCCGGCGTTTCCATTGGCCTAGCCTGGACGCCAACAGGGGGAGACATCCTTTTCATCGAGACCTCTCTCAGCCGCGGCAACGGGCAGCTCACCACCACTGGCCAACTTGGCGATGTGATGAAGGAATCCGCAGTCTTAGCGCATAAATATTTGAAAGCCAACTGCCAGAAGTTCGGGATCGAATACGAAGTCTTCAACCATTGGGACTTGCACCTGCACTTTCCAGCAGGCGCGATCCCCAAAGATGGCCCATCAGCAGGTATTGCGATTTTGTCGGCGATGACCTCTAGCTATTCGCAACGCAAAGTCGTGCAAAAGCTCGCGATGACCGGCGAAATCACACTGCGCGGCAAGGTGCTGCCCGTCGGCGGCATCAAGGAAAAGGTGCTCGCCGCAAGACGTGCTGGCATCAAGACCATCCTGCTCTGCAAAGACAATAAGAAGGACGTGTTGGAGATCAAGGGCGACTACGTCAATGAGTTGAGCATCATCTATGTAGAGCGCATGGAGGAAGTGCTGGAGCATGTCCTTGAAAAGACCAAGGTGCCGGCAGCATTGGACCTGATGGAGCCCGTGCGGGAGGCGCGCAAGCGCCGACAACACCGCGACGACGCCGAAACTGGGCTCATGGTGAGGCATTGAGGGGATAGCGTTTCGTGACTTATCGCAAGCCTTTCTTGAAGGCGAGGCAATGAGTCTTCTAGTTAGCCTGGAAAAGGTGAAACCGCAAAGTTTGTAAAGCACCTCAGGAGGTTATCAATCTCCATGGCCGCTGCAAACTTTGCGGTTCTTTTTGTCGCAAAACGCTATACTTGAAGCTGAATTGACAATTGGCATCCAAGGCCTTTGGACCTTCAAGCCTTGCCGCAATGACATTCGAATCAGTTGTTGCCCCTCATCCGGCCACCCGCTCCCTGACCAAAATCCCCGCGACATCCAATTGTATGATCTCGCCGACCTGTGCCAGCGCCTTGTGAAATGCACCGCCGATGTCACTTTGTTTAAGGCTGCGCAGCCGCAAAAATACAATCTCCTGCACCTTGCTCAGGTCAGGCTCGATGCCGATCGGGCCGATCACCTCCAATACCTGCCGGATGTTGATGAGCGCCTCCTCGCGGTTGTTGCGACTTGGGATGCTCTCAGCCAGTCGCCGCAGGCGATTGCTGACTTTGTAGCGAAACTTCTCGACGTCGATCTTGATGCCCCATTTTTCCAATTCCTGCACGCGGCTCTTGAGCTTGCGCACAGAGACACGGCGGTCGGAATCCTCAAACAAGGTCTCCAAATCGCTGTTCAGGACCTGCTCCAGATTGCGGCGCAAGATCTCGGGCACTTCCAATCCCGATGCCCGCATCACGTTCATCAGGTTGTAGTTGCGGTTGTTGATCTTTTGATAGGACATGCTTGCCAGCGCCAATTCCTCCTTCAAAATGCCATTGAGCAAATTGAATTGCTCATCTTTGAACATGTCAAAAAAGGCAAATGAGCGCTGATTGGGAATGGTATGCAGCAATTCAATCACGGCGGAAAGGTTGCTGCGGTCAAATGCTTTTTTCAGTTGTTCAGTAAAATTGCGGTATTGTTCCGTCGCCCATTCCCCGAATGTATGTCCAATTACATGGTGCTGACCGAGGTAGAGGATCACAAAACTGAAGGTTTCCTCATACAAGGTCACCTTGGATTTCACGCGTGTCACACCTAGTACAAGGCGCGAAGTACCCGCATTGTAGCGCTCAAACTCCTCACTTTCACACTCATAGTTAAGTACTTCTTGCTTCTCGCTGTCGTCGCTGAAGATTGCGCGCAGCGCATAGTGCATCCCCACCTGTGTGAGGTTCAGGCGTGCGGGTGATACATATTGCGCATACACGTCGCGTGCTGTGGGAAACTCAGGCATGTTGCTCGGAGCGGTCTCCAAAATTTTCAGAAAATCTTCCTCCAAAGCCACACCAAAATAGAACTCTGCGAGTTGAATGCCGCGATTGGCATATTGCAGCACCTGAACGGGCTCGATGCCCGAGATTTCGTCAAAAAACCATCCGCAACTTGTAAACATGTAGAGCGATTGGCGCTGCATTTCCAACAATCCAAAGATGCGTGTCTTGTCGGTAGGACTGTGATCTCCAGGTACATGTGCGCGCAAAAATGCCTCGGCACGCTGCACGCTGCGCTTGAGTGGCACTTTCACATATTCGTTGCGCAATGTCCAGCAATTGGAGTGGTAATGCTCCATTTCCACCTCGTAAATAGCCGCAAATTGGTCGCGCAGCCAATCGAGCGCTTTGCGCAGCGGTGCGCGCCAAGCTTGGTTCCAGTCGGGCGTGCCGCCTGTATTGCATCCGCAATCCGCTCGCCAGCGTTCGACGCCGTGGGCGCAGCTCCAAGAGCTGTTTTCCACGATTTCCACTTCATATTCGACTGGCGCAATGCTCAGAAATTCAGCATAATTGGTGAGTTTTACCTTGGTATTTTTTTCGATGTAATTCATGGCGTAAGCCAGCGCCATATCGCCATTGCGGTGATGGTGCCCATAGGTTTCGCCGTCGGTCGCAATATGCACCAATTGGGGTTCCTTAAGCGAGGCATCAAACCCATCCATGAGGCTCTCCGCAAAGCGTTTTCCATCCTCCAAAATTCCCCCGAATGCGACCAATTGTGAGCGATCCCCATCGTAAAAAAAGAGGTGAATTTTTTTGCCACTGGGTAAATTGCAAACATAAGGCCTTTGGGTTTCAATGCCATCGACCCAAACTTTGCTGCCGACTTTGCGGTGATGTTTGGCTTGACGGGGCGCAAGAATCGTGTATTCAATTCCCTGTTCAGCAAGCACTTCCAATGTTTCGGTATCCACGGCTGACTCTGCGAGCCACATGCCTTTGGCGGCGCGGCCGAAGCGGCGCTCAAAATCTTGCAAGCCCCAATTGACCTGAGTTTCTTTGTCGCGACGGTTTGCGAGTGGCATGATCAGGTGGTTATACACCTGCGCAATTGCCGATCCATGTCCCCCAAATTGCTGCTGACTCAACTTGTCAGCTTGCAGGATGGCTTGGTAGATTTCAGGGCGCTTGTGTTCGAGCCAACTCAGCAGCGTCGGCCCGAAATTGAAGCTCATTTTTGCATAATTGTTGCGGATATCGACGATGCGACCTTCATCACTCAGGATCCGCGACACGGCGTTGGGACCATAACATTCGTCGGTGATGCGCTCGTTCCAATCATGCCATGGACGGGCGGATTCTTGCACCTCGATTTGCTCTAACCAAGCGTTTTCACGGGGAGGCTGATAAAAATGGCCGTGGATGCAGATGTATTTCATGTGAGATGCCGATAAATCAGGATACCCAAAGGAGGCAATTTCAATGCAGTGGATAAGGAATGGCCATGTGATGCAATGTTTTGGATCACAGGCGTTTGCGCAACGTCATAACCTGAGCCATAATATTGCTTGTCATCGCTGTTGAGTGCCAATTGCCAAGGGCGGCCGTCGGGCAGCCCTACGCGGTAGTCGTCATGTGGGCGGGGCGTAAGGTTGATGGCGATGAGCAGGTCATCTTGCGGTGAATTACCCTGCCGCATGAAGACCAAGACGCTGTTTTCGTGGTCGCTGTGGTCGATCCACTGATAACCCTCTGCGATGAAACTGCGTTCAAAAAGCCCTGGAGAGGTGCGGTAGAATGCATTGAGGGCCTTGACCCATTCCGAAACGCCGTGGTGAGGCGCATATTGCAGCAAATCCCAAGGCAGGCTGCCGTCGGCGTTCCATTCACTCGTTTGCCCAAATTCGCAGCCCATAAACAGCAATTTGGTGCCCGGATGGGTATATTGTACCCCATAGAGCAACCGCAGGTTAGCAAACCGCTGCCACTCGTCGCCGGGCATGCGCGCGATCAACGCGCCCTTGCCATGCACGACCTCGTCATGGGAGAGGGGGAGCATGAAGTTTTCGGTGAATGCGTAGGTGAGGCCTTGGGTTAGCTGATTTTGATGGTATTTGCGGTAAATGGGATCGTTTTTGAAATATTCCAACGTGTCATTCATCCAACCCATCATCCACTTCATGCCAAATCCCAGGCCTCCCAAAAAGGTCGGTCGGGATACCAAGGGCCACGACGTGCTCTCCTCGGCGATCATCTCAATATCGGGAAATCGACCGTAAGCCGATTCATTCAATTCCCGCAAAAATGAAACTGCCTCCAAATTCTCACGCCCGCCAAATTGATTGGGTATCCATTCCCCAGCCTTACGCGAATAATCCAAATACAACATGGACGCCACTGCATCGACGCGGATGCCATCGGCATGGTAGCGATCCAACCAAAACATTGCTGAGCTGATCAGAAATGCCCGCACTTCGTTGCGCCCATAATTGAAAATATAGCTCTTCCAATCGGGATGAAATCCTTTGCGGGGATCTTCATGCTCAAACAAGGCCGTGCCGTCATAACGATACAGGCCGTGTGCGTCGCCTGGAAAGTGGCTCGGCACCCAATCCAAGATCACGCCTATGCCCGCATTGTGAAAGCATTCCACCAAATACATATAGTCTTGCGGCGTGCCAAAGCGCGATGTTGGCGCAAAATAGCCGACGCCTTGGTAGCCCCAAGAGCCGCCAAAAGGATGCTCCATCACAGGCATAAACTCCACGTGTGTGAAGCCCATTTCCTTCACATAAGGCACGAGTTTCTCGGCCATTTCGCGGTAGGTGAGGGAACGCATGCCCTCCTCGGGATTGCGCATCCAGCTCGCCAGATGCACCTCATACACAGAAAAGGGCTGGTTCAGACCATTGTGCTGCGCACGATTTTGCATCCAATCAGCATCGCGCCAGTCATGCGCAATATCCCAAACGACTGAAGCGGTGCGCGGCGGAATCTCCCAATAAAAGGCAAAAGGATCGGCTTTCTCATGGACCTCGCCACTGCCTCTGGAGGTGATGCAATATTTATACACCTCACCTTGCAAGACATTGGGAATGAATCCCTCCCAAATGCCCGAGCCATCCCACCTCGGATAGAGGCTATGGCTGGAATGATTCCAATAGTTGAAATTGCCGATCACGCTTACATGTTCGGCGTTGGGTGCCCACACAGCAAACAGCGTCCCTTTTTGGCCATCGACCTCGGTCAGGTGGCTGCCCAGTTTTTCATAGAGCGAGAAGTGTTTCCCGTTTTTGAAAAGGGAAATGTCTTGCTCGCTCAGCAAGCTATGCACCTTGACGGCAGGCGGATTGGTGCTATCTTGGACGGATGATTTAGTCATTGTTCAAAATCTGATTGAGACCCTTGAGCGGAATGATTACCCAATCGGGGCGGCTATTGAGTTCATATCCCAATTCATAAATCGCCTTTTCAAAAATATGGTAGCGCAGCAGGAAATCAATCTCTTGATAATACCCAATATTGAGGCCCTTGTCAAAAGCCGTATTGAGGTAGGTATCCAGGAAAACAGCGACGATGGCGCGGTAATACCTGCCACCTGCTTCAGAGAGTGCTTCCTCGCTCAGTTGGAAGTTGTTTTCGCTGAAAATTGTGGCAAAAACGGCGTAATGGAAGCTCCTGATCATGCCCGCGACGTCTTTGAGCGGGGAATGTTTCACCTTGCGGTCACGGATCGTCGCCTCGGGTTCGCCTTCAAAATCCAAAAAGAAGAAGTCTTCATCCACGCGCAATACCTGCCCGAGGTGAAAGTCACCATGGATGCGGATGCGTGACCCATTGAGCCGCGTTTCGTCAAAGCTCAAAATACGGTTTTTGATCTCGACTTTGCGGGCCAAAAATTCCTCGGCATACACGCGTGCCTGCGGAGAGAACTTTCCCATCACGTTTTCCATGGTCGTGATGCGGTAATCGAGCATATACAATATGCGGTTCAACAACCACACTTTGTAGTCTTCTGAGTAGGCAATCGGCGTAAATGCAGTATCTGAGCGGTCCCTGAAAAGTGCCAAATGCAACTCGACGGTGCGTTGCGCAAGCAATTGCAGGGCTTTGATGGTGTCTTCACCGATCAAAGCAGGGTAGGGCTCGGGCAATTTGGAAGCCGGCATCGGCTTGTAGAGTGGCACTTTTGCGAGATCCTCAGGAGCGAGTCCCGAGGCCTGCAAGCGCCTGAAATAGGCCTCCACGCGGCCTAAGAAATAGGGCCAAGCATCGCCTTGGTTCTCGACCTTCAATTGCATAAGGCCCAGCGTCACCTTGTAAAATCCAGGCTTGGTCCAGGTGATGGCGCCACAATAGGCTGGCGTATTGTCGAAGTGTGTTTTCTCCGAAAGGAATCTACTCACTTCAAAATCAGGGTTTAATCCACGATAAAGCTTGCGGTAGATTTTGAGAAAATAGCGATCGTTGAACACGATGGTTGTATTGCTCTGCTCGGCATTGAGCAGACGCGATTGCACCGCATCACCAGGTTGCCAGTCCAGTGCGGTGCCGCGCTCCATGTCGAGGCGTCCATCGACCACGTCGAGTCTGGCATTTTCTTGGATATTGCGGAAGAGTCCCTCGCGAATGATCGGCACGTGCAATGCATCGACCAGCCAACCTGTATTGCCGCCGACTTCAAGCTTTGCGATCAAACCCTCGGGTTCAAAATCGTCGCGCATTCTGAAGCTCAAGGGCAGGAAATATGTGTCGCTGTTGGAGGTCTGAAATGTGACCTCGATCATCAACAAATGCACCAATTCGCCCCCATTGGAGTAGTGGAGGTGGATCTCGATTTCATATTTTTTGATGCTCGTACTCTTGGCACCAAACCATCTTTTGGTAATGAGAAAGGCTGGTAAAACCTTATCCACCAAGCGCTTCCGCAATCGGGCGTCTTCCAGGAAGCTGCTCCATGTATGCGTGGTTTTGAGTTCCTCCATGCGTTGTATTGCGTTTCAGTTGAAACAAATGAAAAGGTAGGGCGTGTGGGTTCAATTCGACAAAATTCCACTCCTTATCCCAATTGTAGGTATTGCCCGTAAGCAGGTCTTGGGCCTGAAAGGCTTGGCCGACTGGAATGCCCATCGTCTGCAACGGTACCTGCACAAATCCCGATTGGGTATAGTGCGGATCCAAGTTCACAACCATCAGCAGGGCGTCATCGCTTGCCTTGTCATACTTGAAATAAGCGATGATGTGCTCGTTTTCGATCGCGCAGAGCTGCGCATTGTGCATGTGTTGCAGGGCCGCGTGCGCCTTGCGGGCAGCATTTACCTTCGTAATCACGTAGGTGATGCGGTTCCGCTTATCCCAATCCCAATTGCGGATTTCATATTTTTCAGAATCCCAATATTCCTCCCGACCCGGCACAGCATCGTGTACAAGGTACTCAAATACAGGCCCGTAGAGACCATAATTGCTCGACATGGTAGCGGCCATAAAATAGCGCACCAAATAGACTGCTTCGTTTCCGTTTTGAAGATGCCAAGGCAGGATATCGGGCGTATTGGGCCAGAAATTGGCGCGAAAATACTCTTTTCCAGGGCCTTGCGTGAGCTCGGTGAGGTATTCAGACAATTCATATTTGCTCACACGCCATGTGTAATAGCAATAGGACTGACTGAAACCGGCCTTGGCGAGTTGATGCATGACCTTGGGACGCGTGAATGCCTCCGCCAAAAAGATGACGCCAGGATCAGCCTTGCGCGCCTCGGCGATCAGCCATTCCCAAAACCGATAGGGCTTGGTATGTGGATTGTCGATGCGGAAAATGCGAACGCCCTGATCCATCCAGTATTTCACCGATTGCCAGAGCGCTTCCCAGAGATTTTTCCAGTCCTCGGTTTCAAAATGAATCGGAAGGATGTCTTGGTATTTTTTGGGCGGATTTTCGGCATACTGCACCGAGCCGTCGGCGCGCCACTTGAACCACTGCGGATGCTCCTTCACCCAGGGGTGCTCGGGCGCGCATTGAAAGGCGATGTCCATGGCCATTTCCAAGCCATGCGCAGCGGCATCTTGGATCAGCGCCTGGAAATCCTCTAGCGTCCCGAGGTCGGGCAAGACATCGGTGTGACCACCTTCCTCTGCGCCTACGCCCCAGCAGGAACCCGGCTCGGTAGGGCCGGCATGCAGGGAGTTGTTCTTGCCCTTGCGAAAACTGCGGCCGATCGGGTGAATGGGGGGGAAGTACAAGACATCAAAGCCAAACTCTTGGATGCGGGGCAGCAGCAGCTGCACATCTTTAAACGTGCCATGCTGCCCCGGCACCGACGATGCCGAGCGGGGAAAGAGTTCGTACCAAGCGCTGAATTCTGCCTTCAAGCGATCGACCCAAATCTTGCGCACGGGATATTCCACGGCCCAAGATTGTTTGGGATAGGTGAGGAAAAGGCTGTGCAAGTGATCGGAAAGCGCAGCTTCGAGCGCCTCGTCATACCTTTCGGGGTCGGCAAAGAGGGCTTTCCAGCCCGGGAGCGCCTTTTTCTCGGCGGCTTTGCAGGCGCCAATGAGGTGATCAAGGTGGTGGATGCCGTCGAGCAACTCGACATCGACGTGTTGCCCGCCGCCGACCTTGCGGCCGAGCTCGTGCTGCCAGTTCAGGGCATGGTCGACCCAGCCCAGGACCTTGTATTCGTATTCGCCGACCTCTTTGAGCTCAAAAGTGGCCTCCCAGCGATCATTGACGAGGTGCATGAGCTGCACCGACGTCCACTTGCCTTTGCCGCCGTGGCGATAGAGGAGGTGGCCATTCACAACATCGTGTCCATCGCCAAAAAGGTCGATTTGCACCACCATTTGGTCTCCGACTGTGCGTTTGACCATAAATCGCCCACCGTCGATTTCGGGGCTGATATTTTCCAGGATGACCCTGCTTTGCGACATATCAATTTTCAATAAGTGTCACTCGGACACTAAGATAGGGAAAAAGTATAGTCCAAGCTGCAAATTAGGGAGAATGATCATGGCGGTCTTTACATTTTGAGGGGGAATGCGTATTTTCGGGTATGAACAAGATCATGGAAGAGATTCAGAAGCTCAGTATCGAGGAGCAAATGCAGATTGCTTACGCGATCTGGGAGAATGCGGATTTCGACGACGATGAAATGGCTTTGAGTCCGGCGCAGAAAACGATGTTGAATCAACGATTGGAGGCTGCAAGGCTTGCCCCGGAGGAGGGTTTGACTTGGGATCAGATGAGAGCCAACATCCAAAAGAAAAAGAAATGATTTGGGGATTGACCTTCAGGCTTGAGGTAGAAGACGAGATGCAAGAGGTTTACGACTTTTACGAAGCACAAAAGACAAATCTTGGAGAGTTGTTTCTAGATTCCGTCGATAGAGCTTTGGAGTCTGTGTGTGCAAATCCCCTGATTTACCGTGAACGATTGAAGGGAATTCGAGTGAAACGACTTGTGAAGTTCCCTTATGCCATTTACTTCACGATGGAGCTTGGTCGTGTGAAGGTCTTATCGATCATACACAACAAACGCAACCGAGATTGGATCGAAATGCGGCTTACTTGAAGTCTGGAAACGATTCATTATTTGATCGAGGACGATATCGCCGTTTTATTCACCCTCACGCCTGAACACTGCGGCCCAGGACGTGGGACCTTGTTTTTTGAGCCAATGCGACTTTCTCCGTGAATCATCGTGGCAGGCTTTAATTTTTGAGGGGGAATGCGTATTTTAGGATATGACTAAGATGATGGAGGAAATCATGAAGTTGAGTCGCGAGGAGCGAATCAAGTTGGCAGATGCGATCTGGCAGAGTACTTATGATGACGATCCTCCCTATTCGATTGAAGAAGATAGTGAGTCCATTTGGCTACAATCAAAACTAGCCGAGCAAGCCAAGACTCCTGATAATGTCATGCCTTGGGAAGAAATGAAGGCTCGCATCCAGACGAGATTCTTTTGATCCATTGCGATCAATCTGCAGGCCATATCGCAGTGTGATTCCAGTCACCGACGCAAAAAACAGCTGAAGTCGCACACATCTCTAGAATTAGGATTCCGATCATTTGCAACAAACCTATCCCACGCAGCATCCGCCCCCGTCACCCCAGATTTCCATCCCTCAATTTTTGCATTCCCAAGTTTGGCAAATACTGCCTATTTTAGCCCCGTGAAGAAATGGACGCTGATACTCCTCGCTTGCTTGCCGATGCTCGCCACTGCCCAAATCGGTGGAAGGCATGTCTTTGATTTCCTGAACCTGAGTTCCTCGGCGAGGGTTTCCTCCTTGGGTGGCAGCAATATCTCCACGATGGACCATGACCTCAACATGGCCTATCAAAACCCCGCCTTGTGCAACGATTCGATGCATCAGGCCATCAGCACCTCGGTGAGCAACTACCTCAGCGACATCACCTACGGTTATGTTGGCTACTCGCACACCTTTGAAAATGTCGGCAGTTTCCATACCGGAATCCAGTACCTGAGCTATGGCAAAATGATCGAGGCCGATGTCTACGGCAACCAAACCGGGCGCTTCTCGGCCTCCGACCTCGCCTTTGTTGTGGGCGGTGCCCGCCAAGTGGATAACTTTCGCATCGGTGCCAACCTCAAATTTGTCAACAGCAACGTGAGCCGCTACCGCTCGCACTTTGCACTCGGCATGGATTTGGGCGGCGCTTACGTGAGCAAAAGCGAATTGTTTACCGCCGGTATGGTCTTCAAAAATATCGGCTTCAACCTCACCAAGTGGGAAACGCCCGAGGGCGTATCGAGTCCGCTGCCATTTGAAATCCAAATCGGCATCTCGCAGCGTCTCAAGCACATGCCTTTGCGCTTTTCGCTCACGACCACCAATCTGCAGACGCCCAACCTGATCTTTTACGACAAAGACGCGCCACCACAAGTCGACCTGAGCGGAGACACAATCCAAACCAAGTTTCCCTTCTTTGACAACATGTTCAGGCACACCGTTTTTGGAACGGAGTTCCTGATCTCCAAGGGTTTCAACCTGCGTGCAGGCTATTGCCACATGCGCCGTCAAGAACTGCGCAGCCTCAACCGTGGCGGTATCGCAGGCTTCAGCTTCGGCTTTGGCATCAAGATCAAAATGTTTCGCCTGGACTACGCCCTCAGCAGCTTCCACGCCGTCGGGCCGACACATCAATTCACGCTCTCGTCGAGCATCGGGGGCTTCCGAAAGAAGTAGCAGAATTTGCAGAATTCCAAGAATTCAGCGCGGTGTTGAATGCAAAACCTATGCAGCCACTTGACGTGGCTGCATAGGTTTTCGCATTCCAATGGGCAAGACGCTCGATTATGCTCTGAATTCAGGACCAAACCTGATTCTACAAATCCTATAAATTCAGCTCATCAGTTAGCACCGATTTTGGTTCAGCAAATTGGTTCTTCAGATCATCAGCATAGATAAAAGCCAGCCCTTAACCATACAGAATTCAACACCCATATTGGTTCGGTGAATTCTGTAAATTCTGTTCCAATAGAAAAGCCCCGCGCAAGCGGGGCTTTCCCAAAGAAGATCGTTCTTCTCTTAGCGGTTTTCCTTTGGAAGATTCAGCATCCAGAATTACAAATCCAAAATTCTGCTAATTCCGAAAATTCTGTAAATCCTGATTAACGGCTTTCGATGGCGACGAAGGGCCTGGAGGTTTCGCCGGTATAGATTTGGCGGGGACGGCCGATTGGCTCGCCACCATCGCGCATTTCTTTCCATTGTGCCATCCAACCTGGGAGACGACCGAGGGCAAACATCACCGTGAACATCTCGGTAGGAATGCCGAGGGCGCGATAGATGATGCCGCTGTAGAAGTCCACGTTGGGATATAGCTTGCGTGACTTGAAGTAGTCGTCGTTGAGGGCGGCTTCTTCGAGGTCTTTTGCGATTTGCAGAACAGGGTCGTTGATGCCGAGCTTGGCGAGGATGCTGTCGCAAGCCTTTTTGATGATGCGCGCGCGTGGGTCAAAGTTTTTGTACACGCGGTGACCGAAGCCCATGAGGCGGAAGTCGTCGTCTTTGTCTTTGGCTTTGAGGATCCACTTGGCAGTGTCGCCGCCGTCGGCTTTGATTTGCTAGAGCATCTCGATCACCTCTTGGTTGGCGCCGCCATGGAGCGGGCCCCAAAGTGCGGTGATGCCTGCGGCCACGCTGGCATAGAGGTTGGCGTGGCTGGAACCTACGATACGCACGGTCGAGGTCGAGCAGTTTTGCTCGTGGTCGGCGTGCAAGATGAGCAGCGTGTTCAGCGCCTCATTCACGATTGGATCTGGGGTGTATTCTTTGCCCAAAGAGCCATACATCATTTGCAGGAAGCTGCCCACATAGTCGAGGCGGTTGTCGGGTTGCAACAACTGCTCGCCTTGTCCCTTGCGGTAGATGGCGGCGGCGATGCCAGAGAAATTGCCCATGAGGCGATCCATCGTGCGGGCCACTTTTTCAGGAGTGTAGTCGTCGTCGCTCGCAGGATAGAAACCTGAAAGGGCTACGGTCGCTGCAGACAGCATGGCCATCGGGTGCATCGACTTTGGCATGGCGTTGATGAAAGCGCCCATGCCTTCTGGCAATGCATTTTGTGCTTTAAGACCCAAAACGTGGGCATTCAATTGCTCCTTGGTAGGCAATTCGCCGTTGACAAGCAGGTAGGCGACCTCAATGAAGGAAGCTTTCTCGGCCAATTCTTCAATGGAATAGCCACGATAGTGCAAAATGCCAAGTTCACCATCTAGAAAGGTGATGGCACTCTTGCAGGCACCTGTGTTTTTGTACCCAGAGTCAAGGGTAACATAGCCCGTTTGGGCGCGCAATGGGCCAATATCAATTCCTTTTTCATTCTCACTGCCCGTGATTACGGGGTATGCAAAGGATTTATCGCCGATTTTCAGCTCCACCGTCTCATTTAACTCAGCTATCTTGGACATTTTCGTATCAGTAAAATTAAGCGTTTTGGATATCGGAATCGTGTTGGCAGCAACACCTACTCAAGAAACGCGGCAATTTAAGAAAATCACCCGCAAGCACAAGAATTTTTCAGGCCTCTTGTGATCATTTTGTTAACCCATCCGCACACAATAGGTTTAGATTTTGCAATCATTTTACTTTTGAAGCCCAATTCGGCGTGGCGCTGCTGAATTTCCTAAATTGCAGGCATGAAATTCGACTGGAAGCGACATGGGAAGAATTTGCTGCGTAAAATGGCTTGGTTGCTTGCAGTTTTTCTGCTTTTTGTTGTTTTGTTAGAGCTTTTTTACCGAAATCAATGGATTGATACCTATAGAAGAGAGCTCAATGCCTTGAATCTAGATGTTGTGCCTGCAAATCCCAAGCGAAGGATACTTGTGATGGGTGATTCCTTCTCGGCAACAACCAATTCTTGGGTAAATCTCCTGCGCACCAATCATCCTGACTTCGAAATCACCAATAGTAGTGTGCCCGGCACGGGAATTTACCAAGCCAACCTCATGTTGAGCAGACGTTTGAGCACTTTTAAGCCAGATTTGCTCATTTATCAAATCTATGTAGGCAACGACCTTTTTGACCTGCGTTACCCCACCAATTGGAAAACGATTGGCTGGGCGCGCAACTTGTATTGGTCGGCTGCAAATCACATCCGCAGCCTTGCATGGGCCAATTATGCCCTTGGGCAGCTGAAACGTGCAGCAAATGCTCCTGATTATCAGCAAGGAAAGGTCAATGAGGGCGAATTTCAAGCGGAAAAATACTCTGAAAGGGAGCGGATCTACCTGCGGGCCGAGCCAGGCTTGATTGCGGACGAAGTGATGCTGACAGGCAAGCGGGCGGCTGACATTGCGGATTACATGGCCGAGCTTCAAGATTTTTTGGAAACGGCCAAGTCGGCAAATTGCCCTGTCTTGCTATTGGTGATCCCGCACTGCGCGCAAGTGGATGCGGTCTATGCGCAACGCATGGCGGAACTCGGCGCGACGGGTATGGATGAGCCTGCATTACAAGCCATTGACTATCCCTTTTTGCAGCGTCTGAGCACGCTTCAAGGTAGTGGGATGAGGCTTTTGAATATTTTGCCGGCCTTGCAAGCCGCTGAGCAGCTGGCGACGGCCACTTATTATTTACATGACGCGCATCTGAACGATGCAGGGCAGCAGCTCGTTGCGAAAGTGGTGGAGGAGTATTGGTGATCTAGAGTTTCCGCGGGTTCCTACACCGATCTCCGCATCCGCTGCTTCGCAACCATCGCCTTAAGGCCCAGTTTCCAGGATTCTAGTGTTTGTCGTTTTTTCTTGGCTTTTGCCGCATTCACCTTATTTACCACGTAGCGCACAGCATGATCGTAGTATTTCCTCGGATGTGTGCGTTTGAAATCCAGGTCTCGGTCGGTGCTAGTCTCCCAATCCAGTTTTTCCAGCATCACCGATTCCACCTCGGTGTACAGCGGCGTGCCCTTGATCGGATAGGCGACGGTGATCGTGAAGATGTCGGGATCGCTGCTGATCAGGTGTTGCACTGTTTCCTCGATGTCGGTCTCGGTTTCACCCGGGTAACCAAGCATGATAAAGGTACCTGCTTCGATGCCGCTTGCCTGCGCGAGATGGATCATGTCGCGCACCTGTCCGACCTCTACGCGCCTGTCCATCGCGTCGAGGATGCGCTGTGAGCCGCTCTCTGCGCCGATCCACACGCGAAAACAGCCCGTTTGCTCCAACAGCGCGACCGCTTCTGCGTTCAGGCGATCTGCACGGGTGATGCATTCGTAGCGTATCTCTATCCCCTTGAGCATCAATTCTTCCCCAAAGGCTGCCAACCACTTGTGGCTGATCGTGAACACATCATCCACAAACCAGAAGGTATCGACGGCGTAATTTTGCTGCATCCAAGCCAATTCCTCCACCACCAGTTTGGGCGATCGGCGGCGGTAACTCAAGCCATAAACGGCTCTGCTACACCATTTACAGGTGTAAGGGCAGCCGCGCATCGTGCTGATCGATGCCGTCGAATAGCCATGTCTGTCTTTCCAAGCCTTGAAATAGAGGTTGAGATCGATGGCCTTGCGGTCGGGCATCGGCAAGACGTCGATGTCCTTGATCTTCTCGCGCTCCTTGGTGCGCACGATGTCGCCACGCATGTTGATGAAGGCGATGCCGTCGACAGTATCAAGAAAGGGGCTGAAAGCTGAGTCGACCGTCGTGAGCAGGTCATAGAGCGTGGTTTCCCCTTCGCCCAAGATGACAAAATCCGCCCCGGCCCGCAAAAATGCCTCGTCGTGGTGCGTCACCTCGGGGCCGCCGAGGATGATGCGTGTATGCTTGAGCCGCTCCTCTGTGCGCACGAACTTGATGATTTCCAGGATGTTGATCTTGGTCATCAGGTTTACGTAGAGGCCTACAAAGTTGGGCCGCGACTGAATCAGGTAGGCTTTGAGGGCATCTTTGGTGGAAAAGGTCGTGTCATAGACCTCGCTCGCGATGCCTTTTTTCTTGAGGTAGGCGTTCAGGTACAAAATCCCCAATGGCGGATAGGGGCGCATGATCGCCTGTTCCTTGGGGTCGTCTGCCAGAAAATAGCCGTGGGTGAGAAGGATCTTCATTTCCGTCGAAAAGCTACCAAAAAATGGTCGGAATATTGGGTAGGAAACTGCTGATCGTAAGCTTTTGTTTCCCAACGCTCCATGCGGGCCAACAATTTGGGCCTTTTGGCAAAAAATGGATCGAGGTAGGACGGGGGCAAATAGGCACCTACTGCCAGTCGGCGCTGCGGGATGAAATGGCTTTTGAAGAGCCGCTCAAATTTGCCGACACTATAATAATAGGTGTCTTGAAAATGGCCGTCCGCGAGTCGCGCTGCAACAGGGCCGCGCCGCAACCGCCTGAAAGCCTTGCTGGGCTTGAATTTCGCAAGGAAATAGAGGGTTTCCCATGCGCAAAAGCTACCCATGACCACAGCCACAAAATGGCCGCCGGGCCTCAGCAGCTTGTGCATCGCCGCCGCCGATGCCTGCACTTCCTGCGGATTCAGGCAGTTGTATCCCCCAAAATTGGACCAGATGAGATCGTATTTTTCATGGGGCAGCATTTTGGAAATGCCTTGTATGCCCGTTTGCAGCACACGCACGCCCTGACCCTTCACCTTGTCGATCGTGGCATTCACCATCGCTGCGGAGAGGTCGGTCGCCGTCACGAGCAGGTCTTGTTGGGCGAGCCACAGGGCGTCTTCGCCCGTACCGCAGTTCAGCTCTAAGACTGATTTGGGCTTTTTGGTTTGGATGAGTTCCTTGAGATAGCGGTGGGTAACCGCGCGCTGCATCCTTCCGACCTGGGTGAGTGTAAACTCTTGGTCATAGCCGTGGGCGGTTGCATCAAAGGGAGCTGCGTTCAAATTCTCATCGCTTTGGGCGAAGATAGGGGGGAATGTCGGGATGGGCAATGGGTGTGGAAAGGATCAGCTCTTCAGGTCGCGCGCCTTGACGGTGACGATCTCGCCATCGCGGGAGATGATCAGGCTGCGGTCATCTTTTGCATAATGTGTCACCAGGCGCTCGTGGTACAGCGCTAGCCCCATCCTGAGTTTATTCATGAAAAGGTCAATTTCTTCCTGTTTCATGCCGACAATTTTATTGAACTTGACCGGATCTATCACGTCGACAATTCCGTGGGCTTCGGAGACCGCTTCAATTTCTGGATTCAAGCCAGAGTTGTCAATCACCGTCCAAAGATCGACAATTGGAAGGAATATCTCGGAAAGATTTCGCAAACCACCATGGTATCTACGCAGGATCGTTTCTGGAGGAATGTTGTGGCCTCCTTCGCTGACGCGCACACTTACGCGATCAATGGCTAGGCTGGGAGAGTTGAGCCAAAAAAACAGCAGCGATACTTGGTACCCCCTCGCTTGCGCTTCCTTCACAAGTAAGTGATAGGATTTCGTAGCCAGCGTCGTTTCAAAAGCAAAAGTTTTTCCCTCGACGAGCAGTTCTTTCACGCGCGTGAGCATGATGCGCCCCGCCTGAAAAGCTACCGTTTCGGGCTGAAAGGGCGAGAGCCCCTTCGCAATTTCATCGGCATTCACAAACTCCTTGCAATCCAGCACCTCGGGCAGGATCGTAAAGGATGCAGTGGTCTTGCCAGCGCCGTGCAACCTGCGATGATGTAGAGCTGTGGTTTCAAGTGGTGCTTTTCCTTCAGTCAATTTTCTCCAAGTTAGCGAATTCTTCATTTCGGCTATCGCAAAAGCGCCTCACTCCAGCCAATTCCCCTCCACGATCCGCCTCGCATTCGGGGCTCCGACCGCAGCGATCAGGGCGAGCGCATTTTCTCGGATCATTGATTTGTTTTCGGGCATGAAACGGCTTTGGTAGCCAGAGACGCCATTCATGATTTCCTGATCTCGGATATGCTGCCTCCAGATCTGAACCGCTTTTTGCTTTTCTCCCGTGATCCAAGCGACCATCGCCTTTCCAAAATAGGCTTGCTCCACATCGATGATCGCGATGCGCGGGCTAGTGAGCGCCTTGTCATATTGCGCTGTCGCCTGCACCCATTGTTGTTGTTCGATACAATTTGCTGCGAGCTGAAAGGCCGTATAGTCCACTTCCATTCCCCATTTTTCCTCCACGGCTTGGGCTTGCCTCAGATAATAGGTCGAGGTGTCCAAGTTGCTCATCCGCATTTTGAAATAATAACCAGCGTCATACAAAAGCGAACTGTGGAGTTGGGCTTCATCCTTGCTCAATTCATGAGTTTGGTAGATTTTGTGGCCCAGCGCTGCATATTCCGAGATCGCCTGCAAATCTTCCATTTGCGGTGTTTGGTACACGAGTTCATGCATCAGTTCCGCAATATCCTTGGCCATTGCTAGGCTTTGCCTTCCTTCGACCGATTTTGCAATTAAAAGTTTGCGCAATAGAAATTTGATTGTATTGTTGTCCAAGTCCCGCATCACACGTAGTGCATCTACCTCTTTTCCGATTACAAGATAGGTTTCGTATGCCAATTCCAAATATTGATTGGCTTCGCGTTCAGCAGCTTGGGAGATCTCGGATTGGTAACCAAAGAAAAAATGCGGGATGGCCACACGCGCCGCTGTTTCATACAGCTCGGCCAATTTGTCGCTCAGGGGCATCTTCTGTTGGCTCACGATGGCTTGTTTGATGTAGCCCATTGCCTTTTCATAAGTCGGCGGCAGGGCTTTTTGGTAGGAGAAATCGCCATTCTGAAATTGTGCGGCGAGGGCAAGTTTGCGCAGGCATTCGATGGATGCTGAGCCGTCTGCCTCGAGGGATTTGAGTTCTTCCAAATAGGCTTTTTCAGCCCGGGCTGCCAATTGCATCGCCTGCTCGGGTTTTTCGGTATGGTACCATTGATGCAGGCGGCTGCTGCTGTCCACGAGGTCATAAAGGCCCATGATCTCGGCGAGCAGGCTGTCGCCCGTATGTTGGGCCATGGAGGCAGATTGGTCCATCTTTGAAGGTCGTTGAGAATTACAATGCATACTTAAAACCATCACAAGACCAAGTAGCAGATTTTGCGGAATGCGGATGTGGTTCAGTGCATTTTGCAGTTTGTCAATTGGTTTTTTCATAGTGGCAATTGTCAATGGGCCTATCGTTTTTGATCTTGGTTGATGAACAATTCAAAGATAAGGAAAATGGAAATGCCACTGGTATCAACGATACCAGGATTTACCTCGGAAATCCCTTTCTAAACGATCAAATCCTCCCGCATCAGCCTGAAAGTCAGATTGATTCTCGCCTCACGCACGCGCAGCGCCTTGGGCAAGCTATGCTGCCAGTGCACCTGTGTCGTGCCTTGCATCACGAGCAGGCTGCCATGCGCGAGCACGAGGCTCACTTTGTCCCCGTTTTTGCGGTGGCGCAGATGAAACTTGCGCACCGCGCCCAGGCTCACAGAGGCAATCGCCGAGTCGGGCTCGATGCTGTCCTCGTCATCGCTGTGCCACCCCATGCCTTCGCTGCCATCATGATACAAATTGAGCAAGCAGGAATTGTATTTTTCTCCTGAAAATCCCTCCGCCAATGTCTTGATTGCCAGCAATTCAGGTGTCCACGGCAGGGCAACTTTGGTGGCATGCGAATAGGTATAGGGAAATGCGCGATCGCCATACCATGCTGTCTCCCGCTGCGTCACAATCCGTTTCCCAAAAATGATCAATTCGTCATGTTCCCATGCAATTGTCTGCAGCAGCACGTCGAAATATTGTGTAGCCGCAGCCCCTGGCAAAATGGCATCATAATAGACCACCATGCCATCACAAGGTAGCAAATTGGGCGAGCCGTCTTCTTCGATGCCAAAGAGATTCATGCAGCCAAGTTCTGCATTGCGGATGAAATGCACAAGTTTGTGCTGTCACCAAGTTAGCCCTTCACCCTGCCCTTTTCGCTGTCGGCGCTGCCGCCATTGTGGCGGCGCTGATCGCCAAGGCTTTTCCCAAATCGGTAGTTGAACGTGAACGACAAGACCCGGCTGTCGACCGTGCTGTGATAGGTCGCCGTCGTTTGGCCCAGGTTGTTGATCACTCCCCTGTATTTGGTGGAATACAATACATCTCGCAGGCTCAATTTGATCGAGCCTTTGTCTTTCAAAATGTTTTTCTTGGCACCTACGGTGATGAACCCAAAATCTCCCGTGGCGACCTGCGCCGAGACAAAATTGGACATGTATTCCCCCGTCAACTCGGCATTCCATCCTTTCTTGAATTGAAACATGTTGATGGCCCGCAAAAAGATGTAATTGCCCTTTGCATCAAGCTGGGTATTGTACAACTGGCTCACATAGTGGACTTTGCCCATTTCGGCATAGGCGTTCGTGCTGAGCCACTTGGCGATTGGAATGGTGCCGTCGAATGCGATATTCATATTCTCGCTGCGGCCGATATTGCCGGGACGGCTGTAATAGATACCCGATTTGATTTCGAGGGTTTCATTGATCTCGCCGCTGCTGCGATTGTAGCTCACAGTTGTCGTGAAGGCATTTTTATAGGTATGGGCGAGGGAAATGCTGTGCGCAAATGCAGGTTTCAAAAAGGGATTGCCTGAGTAGAATGTGAATTTGTCTAGCGGACTCAAAAACGGATTCAAATCCTGAAAAAATGGCCGGTCGATGCGCCTCCCGTAAGACGCAACGAATTGATGGTGAGCGGCTGTATCCAATTTGTAGGAAAGGTAGGCCGTTGGGAAAAGGTTGTCATATTTGCGCCTGAACTGCGAGGCAGGCTGCACAATATTCCCCAGCTGATTGCCATTGGAGCGGGTCGACTCGCCCCGCAAACCGAGTTGCATGCCGATGCGTTTCCATTCTTTACTGGCATTCACATAAGCCGCCAAGATCGACTCATCATACAGAAAGTGATTGGTGATATTGTAGTCCACAGCCGAGATGCCGGCTATCGTGCGCACATATTCCACGCTGTTGTCGGTCTTGGTAAACACCGTTTTTATGCCTGTACTCAGGTTCAAACCACTTTTGAGGGGATGGCTATAATCCGCCTTGAAAGCATAAATATTGATGGTTGAGGGGATTTTGCCGTCGAGTTGGTCCTCGTAGGTGATCACGCCCTCGGGCGTGTACACGTAGTTTTTGAAGCGGGCAGCGTCATTGGATTGGTACAAGACATAGTCCGCATCGACCGTCAGCGATTTGCCTGTGCTGTCAAATTCGTGCCGCAAATTCAGGTTCAGACCTGCATTTCTGAAGTTGTTTTTGAGGGCATTGTCGGCGAGTACAGTGCTTGTGAGGTCGCCCACGTTGTCGCGCACGAGCGCTGTATTGTCGGTCTGCACATTGTTCGGCATCCAAGAACCGTTGGCAACAAGGCCGATCGTGGTCTTGTCGCTGACATAATAATCCATGCCCACTTTGGCGCTGAGGCTCCGCGTGTGCTGGGCGATATAGGAGCGCTGCCCAAAAAGCGATTTTGGGCTCGCATCTGGATTGAGATAGATGCGGTCGATGTACAAGTCTTGAAAGCCATCGCGCACCGTTCCGCTGCCCGTAGTAAACAGATTGAATTTATTGCGGCGGTAATTGAGGTTGAAGCTATTGTTGCTCTTGGCATAGTGACCCTGCCCGTAATTGAGCGTAAAGCCACCATTCACGCCTCGGATATTGTTTTTCTTGGTCTTGATATTGATGATGCCCGCATTGCCTGCGGCATCATACCGCGCCGGCGGATTGGTCATGAGCTCGATCTGCTTGATGGCGCTCGACGGCAAGGAGCGCAAATAACTCTCCAAATCAGCGCCCGAAAGGTAGGTGGGTTTGTCGTCGATAAACACAAGAACCCCCGTTTTGCCCTTGAGCTTGATGCCGCCATTTTGATCGACCGAGACACCGGGCGACTTCTCCAATGCATCCATTGCGGTGCCGCCGGCGACCGAAATGAGTGCATCGACATTGACTACCGTGCGGTCGATCTTGTGCTCCACGGCCGGCAGTTTGGCGACGATGCTCACCGTTTCGAGCTTGGTATCTTTGCTGGCTATCAATTGGATACGCGGCCAAGCATTGGGATTGCGTTGTGGATCGATGGTGAATGCCGTGCTCGTATGCGAGGCATAATCGATGGCTTGCACAGCCAACAGTAGCGTGTCTATACCGAGGCCGCTAAACTCAAACTTACCATCTGTCTCGGTCAATGCGACCTTCACAACCGACGAATCCGACGATTTGAGCAGGTAGACGTTGGCATCGACGAGTGGCTCGCCATTGGCACCCACCACCTCGCCTGTGAGGATACCCGTATTTTGAGCCTTCAATCCACTGAAAATCAAGAACAAGAAGGGCATGAGGCCCAAGAGGATAACTTTTTTCATTTAGCTTTTTGCTTACGCCTTGCAACTATTTTGACGAGAGATGCAAACTAAGGGCTATCCGTTGCGTGACGCAAATGCAAAAGCTCAGATCAGCAAGAATTTCCCCCTGCTTCATGAATTTTAAGGATTTTTCAGAAATTTTGGGAGCTTTGCCCGAGTCTCCTTTTACTACGCATTTTCTTCGATCGCAGCCTTGATCGTCACCAAATACGCTTCCATACCTGCTTGCGCCTTCTGCTGCGCTGCTTCATCGGCATAGCCTGATTGCATCCAGGTGAGCGCGGTCTGTCCTTGTCCCCGATCTTCCAACAGGTAGCTCACAACCATATAGTTCTCAGGGACATCCGGCAACGCAAAAAAGCCACTGAAATAGGTATAGGAGATTTTTTGCAGGGGAATGATTTCCAAAATTTGGCCATGGTCGCGGTAGATTTGGTCTTCGTATTCTCCTTGGAATACGATTTCGCTGCCGACCTTCCAATCTGTAATGGTTTGTGTGCCATGGAGATACAGTTTGATGATCTCAGGATCGGTGAGGCCGCGCCACACCTGTTCAAGTGAGGCATCGATGAGGCCGGTTTCTGCAACAATCAAGTCGTGACGCATTTTGATCAATGATTTGGATAACGAATGAAAACCCAAAGCTAGCGGATTTCAGGCTTGCACAATTGCCAAATCCGGATTCTTTCTAATCAAAAACGGAGAGCTGCCAAATTTTTTCTTGAAGGCATTGTTGAAATGTTGTGGCGTGGCATAACCCAATTCAAAGGCAATTTCGGCAATGGATTGTTGGCTGTCGCGTACCGTATTGAATGCCAGATTCAACCGCTGCTCGGTCATGTAGCCAAAGACAGTGTTGCCAAACATTTCCTTGAAGCCACGTTTGAGCTTGTATTCATTGATGCCGATGATTGCGCAAATTTCATTCAGGCTAGGCGGATGATGCAAGCGGTTGTCGATTAGTTCCTTGGCGAGTGTCAATTTGTCTTTGTCGGCATGTAGCTTCACAAAAAGATCCTGCTGCGGCATGGGATTCAAGTGTGCCTCAGCCGCCAAAACGAGCAATTCGATGCTCTTGGAGAGCAAAAACAATTTCTGGATTTCACCCTCATATTTGCTGTGCATGATCTGCGTGATCACCTTTTTGATTGGCATATCGACGCTCGGCCATGCAGGAGAAAACAAACTACTTTTTTCCGACACAATCGCATCGGCAAATCGTTTCAGTGGATCTGTGGCGTTTTGGGTGTATTGCAGGAAAATGGATTTGTCAAACTGAATCCCAAAGGTTTCCACGACCATTGAATTGTTGTGGACTTCGATGTCAAAACCTTTGGAATACATGAAGTTGTGCTGCATTCCGATCGATTCAAATCGTTGCCCCAATTGCTGATGAAATACATCGCAATTGCCCCGCAGCCCAAAATGCAGCCTTATCTTCTCATCGTCGCGCCCCGCAGGAAACACAATATTTTTGGTGAATTCGGAATAGACATAGTCCATCGCGATCCCATCCATTTTCCAGCGTGATACCGCAGCACGTCCATGCTCAAAGTCCAATATTTCCAGCGCAGAAACCGGCCCCAAAGGAATGGAGTTGCCTTGCCAATTTTCAGATTTGGGAAGAGGTACGCTTTTCATGCTACCAATATCGGGAAAATGGGACCGTTCTGCAATAATGCTTTGGTCCAAAAAGCAAGGATAATGCTGGCACTAATCGAAATTTCATTCCTTATCCGCCACCCACTCACCCGCCCAATCCAGCAAGCCCTCATACCGCATTTCCCCCTTGGAAACGGCAATCACCATCGCATAGCGCGTGTCTAAGTCCGCGCTGATGTCCATGCCTGCCCCCAAAAGCAACAATCGGTAGAGCGTGTAAGCGATGCGTTTGTTGCCATCGACGAAGGGATGGTTGATGGCCAGACTTTCCAGCAAGGCCGCCGCCTTTTCTTGTGGGGTCGTGTACAAATCCGCTCCTCCAAATGTCTGATAGGGCCGCGCCATCGCTGATTCCAAGCTGCCGTGGTCGCGTACGCCATGCGCGCCTCCAAAGGTGGTCACGAGCTGTACGTGCACACGCAATGCGGTTTCGGTGTTGAGTTTCATTGGGCGAGGCGGAGTAGGAGGGATGCGTCTTCGGTCAAAATCCGTTGCAGGTCTTGGGCTTGTTGCTCAGTGGCTTGCGCTATGATTTGGGCAATTGCCACCTGCACTTGCGGCAAGGCGGCATCGGGCAGTTGGTCGAGTTGTTGCTCGATAGCAGCGAGAAGTTCGGCGCGTGATGGGATGTTTTTCATAGTATACAAAGATAATGCATTCTTGGAAGCTGTTCAAGTTGGGAATGCGTGGACAAATAGCATCGTCGCAAAAGCCACGCAAAAGGCTATTGCTCCTCCTCCTGCGGCTCGTAAGTCTTTGCTGAATCCGCTACCAAGTGGTTGATTTCCCCGATTTCCTCATCTGTCAGGTGCCGCCACTTGCCTACGGGCACGTCCAGGCGGATGTTCATGATGCGCACGCGCTTGAGGCGCGTGACCTCATAGCCCAAATATTCACACATCCTGCGAATCTGTCGATTGAGCCCCTGCGTAAGGATGATCTTGAAATCAAATTTGCCCATTTGCTCGACCGCGCACTTGCGGGTCACCGTATCCAGGATCGGAATGCCATTGCGCATCTTGTGCAAAAATTCCTGCGTGACGGGTTTGTCGACCATGACGAGGTATTCTTTTTCATGATTGTTGCGGGCCCGCAATATTTTGTTCACGATGTCGCCATCGCTCGTGAGAAAAATAAGTCCCTCACTCGGCTTGTCGAGGCGGCCAATCGGGAAAATACGCTTGGGGTAATTGATAAAATCGATGATGTTGTTGCGCTCGACCTTGGTGTCGGTGGTGCACACAATGCCCACCGGCTTGTGAAAAGCGAGGTAAACGTGCTTTTCCTTGGGCGGGGAAATGAGTTTGCCATTCACCCGCACCACGTCTCCGGGCACAATCTTGGTCCCCATCTCGGGCACCACGCCATTGATGGTCACGCGTCCCTCCTCGATGAGCTTGTCGGCTGCGCGGCGCGAGCAGTAACCTACCTCGCTGAGGTACTTATTGATGCGGGTGGATTGGGGTTCTTCCATGAATAAAATGCGGCCCTCGCGCCTTGCTGCGTCGAGACCGCAAAATTAATCAATACAATTCGGCCCCGCAACAAAAGTGAAAGCTGCCTTCAAGTCATTCATTCTGCCGATATCCAATCGAGGACTTGTATCGCCTAAAGCGCGACCACCAAAATGCAAGATCGAAACTAGGCATTAAGGCCCTATTAACCAGCTCCATAGCCATGAAAGGGCGCAAGCCACCAGCGATGGGCAAAGCCCATCATCTGCCAAAATCAGCAGCCATACAAGCCCTGAAAGGGTGCAAGCAACCAGCGTGAGCAAGTCCCATCATCGTACCGAATCCCGCATTAGCCCGCAAGCCTATAAACCTGTGGAATCCGCCAAAAACAACCTGAGCTCCCGCAAATAGGTCTCAGGCTGCTCCACTGCGATGGCATGCCCTGCCTCGGGGATGCTCACGAGCTTGTGCTGCACAAACAGCTCCAAGTACTCCGTGAGATAGCCCCATTTTTGGTTGTCGCATTGCCCTTTGAGGATGAGTGTCGGGATCTTGCAATTGCGCAAAGCAGGGCGCGGGTCGTGGGCTGTGGAGAAGCTATTGACCGTCATCACTGCGGCATAATATCCGCCGCCGCCCTCGGCTACAGGCGCGTTTGCGCTGTCGCAGACCATGGATTTGTTGGTCGCCTGCATCAAGGCCGTCATGAAGGCGTCGGCCTCCGCATCGGTTGCAAGTTTGCTGCTGCGTGCTGTTGCCCACCATTCTACGGTCCTGCTCCTAAGCGTGGCGGTGGCAGCGTTGCCTTGCGCATTGGTGGTCATGGGTGCGCGCAGGTGCAGGCTGTCGGGGGCCGGAATCTCTGCCAATTCGCGGCGCATCGGTAAGATCGGGCCAGGGCCTGTGAAAATGATCTGCGCCACCTTGTCTGGATGCAGGGCAATATATTGCGTGGCAAGCATCGCACCCCAGCTTTGGCCAAAAAGGATGACTTTCGCTGCGCCGAGTTGGTCCACGATGGCGGCGAGGTCGCGTGTGTGGCGGTCCACGGTATATTCCTCAATCGCATCGAGCCGCTCGGAACTGCCGCTGCCGACCTGATCGTAGAGGTAGATCTCGTAGCCATCGGCGGCGAGTGGTCTGAGGCGATCGACATTGGCTTGCCAGATGCATCCGCCCGGACCGCCATGCAAATAAATGATGGGAAATGGCTTGGCCTCGCCCAGCGCTGCGATATGTTGGTAGCCGATGCGACTGCCCGTGGGCAATTCCCAAAACTGCGTCCCCGCAAGCGGCTCGAACACAGGCACATTGTAGGTGCGCGGATAAAATGCCAGCATCGACAAGACGATGATGCCGATCAGCATAGACACGAGGGTGATTTGCAGGATTTTCTTTTTCAACCTGCTTAGCTACGGCTTATGCCGCATGGGGTTGCCCTTCGATCCGTATAAAGCTGCAAAAGAGGAAGTTTTGGAGCGTGTGAAACGGCGTTTCATGGTCTTCTGTTACGCATTTCAGCTTTTCAAAACCATCGGACAGCTGTTGCTGCAATTCTTCCTCATTGTATTGGTGAATCTCTAGTCCGCTGCATTTTTGGGGCCCATTTTCCGAGAATGTGCCGATGGCAACATAGCCTTTGACAGCCGTCCGCGCCGTGTCGAGATAGGCTTTGATCTGTGCAGGAGTGGTCAGGAAGTGAAATGTCGCACGATCATGCCAGCAATCATAAGTCGTCGTCGGATGAAAATCGGTGATGTCGCTCACGATCCAATTCACCTTGTCAGCCTTGGCACCGAGGCGTTTCTGAGCACGTGTAATTGCTGTCGCTGAGATGTCGAGCACTGTGACATTTTCATAACCCGCATCCAGCAGAAAATCCACCAGCCTGCTATCGCCGCCGCCGATGTCGATGATGCGCGCCGACTTGGGCAGATTAAAACTGCGTACAAAAGCCAAGGAGGTCGCGGGTATCTCTTGTGTCCAGCTCACTTCATGTGGCTGCTTGGTCGCATAGACCTTTTCCCAATGCGTTTTTTGACTTTCCATCTGACTTTCCCTTGTTTTTTGCAAATCTATCCAAAATTACGTGTCGGCGATGTAACACAAGTAGCACGGATTTTTTTTCGTGTGCGGTACTGAAGGCTAGATTTAGCCTAACTTTTATTCGGTCACTTGTGCATCTTTTGCAGGCAGGCGAAATCTCCCAATATGAGGCACCACATCGCCGCCCAAATACAAATAACCCTTGTATTCCTTGACGGCGCCAGCCTCGGGCATCACGCTGCCTTGCGTATCCATCAAGGTTTGTAAGATTTGCCCCTGCGCCGAGATCTGCATCACCATTCCAAACTGCGCCGCTTTGGGTTGGACGAAACTTGGCAGGCCATACACAAACTTTTTCATGCCGGGTTTGGGGTGAATGCCATCGAGTGCGGTCGTGCGGATCGTGGAAAATCCCAACCAATAGCTGCCGTCTTCACGGATTGAGATGCCGTTGGGGAAGCCAGGCAGATTGTCCATGAAAACCTCTGTTTGGCCGGCTTTTGGACCACGCAGCCAATGGCGCAATATGCGGTAGCGCGATGTCTCGACCATCAAAAGATGGCTTTCATCTTGCGACAACACGACACCGTTTCCAAAATAAGTGCCTTGAATCAGCGTTTTGACCGCTTTGGTGGCAGGATCATAACAATAAAGTCCGCCTAGGGGCTGCATTTCAAGGATGATTTTCTTGCCGTAGCGAATGTCGTAGGGGGCAACTTCGGATGTATTGGAAAAATATATTTTGCCGTCGGCGGCGATGTCCAAACCATTGGGAATGAGAAAGGCATGGCCCCTTTCGTCAGCAGTGGCCAATACTGTCACGGTTTTATTGGGGCTGATGCTGATGAGACCTTCGCGGTGGCTGAGGGCGATGAGATTGCCTTGGGCGTCAAAATGCAATCCTGCAACCCAAGTATGTGCCTCGTAATAAGTCTCGATTTTGCCAGTGGAATCAATTTTGAGGATTTTGCCCTCGCTGAAATTGTCGGCGGCATCATGTACACCGCAATAAAGGTTGCCCAAATCGTCAAAGACGATGTCTTCGGGCCCAAAATGGCCTCCCAATTCGATTTTTTCCGAATGCGTCAGTGCTTCGTTGGGCGCTGTCGTGCCTGCGAGGGCAGGTGCAGTAGCTGGTGACCATGCATGCGGGTGGATCGCGCAGGCGCTACACAGCCAAGCGAGCATCAGGCCGCCGAGAATAGGATACAAGTTCGATTTTTTCATAGCGTTTAGAATTTTATATTTTCTGAACGCAAAGTTCTGCGGCGCAAGGCGGCAATGCATTTACATAGGTAAAGAAAGATCGGCGGGTAGGAAAGTTTTGGGAGAAGGTGTTTCCCGCTGGGAATGCAGTGTTTTATGACTATCGTTTACTTTACCTCTAGTGTATCGTCTCTCATAAAAGTGAACTAATTATCTGCATCCCCTGCGTATGTCCACTCGAAGGGCTTTGCCCTTGTCCGGTTATAGGTTTCGATGTATTGCATGAGGGCCTCCACGAGCTGTTGCTTGGATTTCCAGACTGCGCCTTTCAGTACATCTTTTGTGAGGATGTTGAACCAGATCTCAATTTGGTTCAGCCATGAAGAGTATGTCGGGGTGAAATGGAGCGTGATCCACTTTTTCTTGGCTGCCAGCCATTTCTTGATGGTTTCGTGCTTA
>JANPHP010000087.1:0-5683 GCA_031424495.1 Bacteroidota bacterium
GGCAAGCCCAATGTTTATGCTTCGATTTTCCGGTTTGAGGGACAGGCAAGCGTTTTCAACTACCAAGATGCTTCCGGTGAGCGGGGCCCCAATTACCGTGACCTGTTTCCCGAACCGCCGCCTGCCGGCTTGGTGCCGAGCTGTGCCGAGGGGGGCGTTTTGGGCGTGCTGCCCGGCATTTTGGGCAGTCTGCAAGCCAATGAGGTGATCAAGGTGATCACTGGAGTGGGGGAAACGCTCTCGGGCAGGCTGTTTTTGTTTGATGCGGCGAGTTTTGAAACCCGCACCTTGCGCGTGACCAAAGACCCCAAAAATCCACTTACTGGCACGCATCCCACACAAACCCAACTAATCGATTACGACCAATTTTGCAATGTCGCTGCAATTGATTCCGAGGTCAGTCTGCAAGAGATTACGGTACAGGAGTTGGACGTATGGAAGCATCAACGGCTTGATTTTCAGTTGATCGACGTTCGGGAGACGCATGAATACGCGATCGTAAACTTGGGAGGAGAATTGATTCCGCTGGCGAGCATCGCCGAAAATGCAGATCGCATTTCAGTCAACCGCAAGGTGGTGGTGCACTGCAAAGGCGGCAAACGCAGCGCTGAAGCAATACAACTGTTGGAAAAACGCTTTGGCTTTCGCAATCTTTACAACCTGAAGGGCGGCATTCTTGCTTATGCAAAGGAAGTCGACCCTACTTTGGCCACCTATTGAATTGGAAGAATGGATTTGATTCATGAAGCTTTGCCCTGGTATGTCGCAGGGCCGTTGATTGGTTTGATGGTGCCTTTGCTTTTGTTGCTAGGCAACCGACAATTTGGAATTTCGGCATCATTTCAAGATTTGTGTGCTTGGTGCGTGCGGCAGCCACAGGGATATTTCAAGTGGGACCCAGAAGCCAATGGTTGGCGGCTGTGGTTGGTTTTGGGAATGATCATTGGGGCAATTGCCTTGTATTTTGTGGTACCCGCGACCCCCATTGCCATATCGAGTGCTACGCAGACTGACTTGCTAGATCTTGGCATTGCCGCAGATGGCAACATCTACCCAAAAGAATTGCTCGGTGGAGAAGAAGGATTCACTTGGATCCAAATCACGACAGCACTTTTGGGGGGCTTGCTCGTCGGCTTCGGCACGCGATACGCTGGCGGCTGTACCTCTGGGCATTCCATCATGGGTTTGGCTCAATTCAGCCCCGCTTCATTGATCGCGACGATTGGCTTTTTTGTGGGCGGATTGCTCATGACGCATTTCATTTTTCCACACTTGATTCCAGCACTACTCCATGGCTAATTCCAAATGGTATTCCTCCGCGAGTTTTGTGCTGCCGGGCATGCTTTTTGGCGCGATTCTATTGCGCTCTGAAGTCTTGTCTTGGTTTCGGATCCAAGAAATGTTTCGATTTCAATCGTTCCGAATGTATGGCATCATGGGGTCAGCTGTCGCAGTTGCTGCGCTTTCCTTATGGATCATCCGCAAGCTAGGCTTGAAATCCGCCAATGGCACACCCATCGTCGTCAAACCCAGTCCATTGAAATGGAAGTCCAATCTCACCGGCGGGCTGATTTTCGGATTCGGATGGGCACTTGTAGGGGCCTGCCCCGGACCGATTTTGGCGCTGATGGGTTATTTTCAGTGGCCTTTTTTCTTCGTATTTGCAGGCGCAATCCTCGGCGTGATGCTTTATGGCTGGCTCAAAGATCGATTGCCTGAATAGATTTCAATCCAGGGAATGCACGCAAGATGAACCTGCTGCTGCGCTACCGGTCGCGATTTTCGCCGATTTTATTGGTCACTGAAAAGGGGAAAGATGCTCGGCAAATGCGTCGGGAAAGGATGGCTTTGCCCAAAACACGCAATAGAAAAACGTGCGCTGAAGTTCGGATTGTAATTTGCCGAGGCAGTTCCGCAGGAATCATCATTTTGCAATACGGACCGAAGTATGCGCAGCGCCTGCCTGCGTGCACCAAGGATTGGCATTCACCACTATGCCATTCCTGAGAAATTGGTGAGTTTCGGACCATTTGCAATCCGTAGTCCATGTACAAAAAAGGAAATCCCCCAGACCATTTGGCAGCATTTGCCCAATGACCTGAGAGATTTCCACTCGATCTTAAAGTCCTAAAATTATTGTTTTTGTAGGCGCATCACAGTCTGAGAGTTGCCCACACTTAATTTTGCAAGGTAAAGGCCTTGTGCTAGCCCAGTCAAATCTAGCTCAAATTGATGGCCACTCGTGTGTTGCGGCGCGGCGACCCGACGGCCTTGCACATCGATGAGTTCGAGCATGGCAGTATGACCACCTGTGTTTTCAAAGCGTAGTGTGCTCGTAGCTTGGGTCGGGTTTGGGAAAAGTTCTGCATCGAGCGCCGCTGCAGGTGCGGTAGTCGAGGTCACGACGCTCGGGCAATTGCGGTAGCCACTTGCTTCCCAGGCCGTCAACGAATCTTGTAGGGTTTTCAATTTGCAGACTGACCCGAGGTTGTCATTCACGAAGTCGCGGGCCATCAAGATTGCATAGGTAAATTGTTTGGTTTCGCCAGCGGCAAGCGATTGCGGTTGCGTTGAGAGGAGGATGCGGGAATCGAGGGGTTGCCCTCCGCCGGTCAATCCATACCAACCGGATTGGACCCCCACGCAAAAACCAGCGTCACCGGTGAATGCAAAGTTGCACGATGCGGCCCCGAGTGCATGGCCGTCGCCTCCGTAATTCAGGTGCGTTCCGTCTTTCCAGCTGGCATTGAGGTAATGATAGTACGTGCTGTCGACGGTCGGATTGCCCGTGACGCTGAAATCATTTTTGTAATAGATACCAGAATATGAGGGCTCGGAGATGAGCATGGTACCCACCGCCGGCGGATTTAATCCATAGCCTAAGGCAGTTTCGTCGTTGGCGTCACTATTGTATGTGTAGATCATGGACCGCAGGCTCGTCGTGTCTGAGCCCATGTAGTCGTCATTGGGGTTGCCAATGTCATTGTCTTGCCACATGCCCACGGTGAAGTCGGTGTAGGAGTTGGTGGTGCCATTGATGATGTCGTAGCGCAAGAAAAGCACATCTTCGAGGTCCGAGCAGGTATATGAATAAGCCATAGCCAGCACATCGAAGCCGAGATTGTTCGCGAATCTCGGGGCTTGGCTTGCAGGATTGTCTGTAAATCCAAAAAATATCGCTTGATCACCAGGCACATCCGGATAGTCGCCAGCGCTTGGATTGTAATCGGCAGGGTTGTTGTCCACGTTCACATAGGGGGCGTAGGCCTTCACGACACCCAGGGTCGTTGTGCCAAATGCAGGCCAAGACTGAATGACAGGGTAATTGGTGAAATTGACGGTGCCATTGGCAAAGTCTGCACGAAATTGATCGATTTCAGCCTTGCTGATTTTCCAGACATTGTTCCAACTAGCGTTTGCGAACCCAGCTCTACCTGGGAAATAGCCCTCGCCACCTTGGCCGTATTCATTTGCGGCGACACGCAGCGTGCCTTGCTGGTCGTGTCCCGCCATCCAGATTTGGCCAGTATAGGAGATGTAGCGTTTGTCGACCGCGACGGCAGTTTTGGGCCACTCGAGGCCACCAAGCTGGTAAGTTTGGTCTTGAAACAATTGACCGTCAGCGCGAATGGGCGCCTCGAAATTGCCGATGTCCAGGGTCGCGACTGCCTGTTGAGCAAATAACACGCCTCCAAAAACGAATGCGAAACAGAATAAGAGCGTCGATTTTTTCATCTCAATAGTAATTTGAAGCAAGTTGCAAGCAATGAGAGGGACTAGAAAGCAGAAAAACTGATCTAGATTACATCCTGTTGGGGTTCACAGGAGTGTTTTTAGGGGTTCAGTCTTTTGATATTTGAGGGAAAATATTGATCTCGGGTTATTTTTGGCATATTCGGCTCGATGCAAAATTTCCGTTGAGTTACACAAGCGTAGCGAAACGGAACGGTCATGCCGAGCCGAGCGTCCCGCACAGCGTGCGGGAAGGCATCTTCAGTCCAGATACAACTCCTGCTTGAAGACTCCAGTTTGTAGTTCTTCATCAGCAATAACAGTCACGTGGACATGTATCGAAAGGCGCATCCCGCATGCTGTGCGGAACGCTACATCTTGAATTCGGGCGACATGACATTTCAGGAGCTAAGGTAAGGTATACGATATGTATATTGTATTTAGATTATTACTCATCGAAATCGGGCTATTTAGACCAACAAATGAAGTATGAAAAGATATTCTAAAAATTATTTGAACAATTCAAATTATGTTCCGTATGTTTGCAAAGGAATTCAACAAGGAATTCTTTTAATAAAATGAAAATGAAAAAGAACATCGGTACTGGTATTGCTCCATTTTTGGAAATGGCATCCTTGCATTGTTCAAGTTCGTATCATTATTGCGCTTCCTCATGGGTATGTTATCGATCCTGAATCATTGATTTTCAGGTAGATAAGTAAAGCACCCGGCCTCATTCAGTCGGGTTTTTTGTTGCCATTGATGGCTTCGCATTTAGCTACGTTATGCGTCGCCCAATGCATGTTTCTCTTGTTTTGGCTACAATATTGCGGCCCGATATTCCATTTTGTAAGCCATTTTGTCGCATATATTGCGATGCGGAATCGTTTTGCCTTGCGCCCTCGTTTTTTGACGTTCTGGTATATTGTAGTGCACATATTCTGTGCTGATCACATCGGATTTGTATTCGGTGATTTCATTGCGGGAGGGTTGGCAGAGTGGTGATTGCGGCTGACTGCTAATCAGTTCGTCGTTGAAAAACGGCGCGTGGGTTCGATCCCCACACCCTCCACATCGGCGCAAGCCGATCTCTCCTCACTCACTCTCTCCTCACTCACTCTCACTCTCAACCTGAAACTCACACGCAATTGGTGGATTTGGTCCAAAAGAATAGGCGCTCCATTGCAAGGCGACTTTGCGCGGATTAAATGTCAGATTTTTGGGTTGTATTTCAGTGTGAGTGAGTGTAGGTGCGGAGGTTTTTGCTGTACAAAAATAGCGGGCGTCCGGCTGGACGAGGAGCTTGTCTTGAAAACAGGTAGTTCCGTAAGGGATTGGGAGTTCGAGTCTCCCGCCCGCTGCATCGCCGCAAGGCGATCTCTCCTCACTCACGCTCTTTCTCACACTCATACTAAAACTATTTCTCCTCACTCACGCTCTTTCTCACACTCACACTCATATTCAAACCTACACTCAACAAGGGGATTTGGTCGAATGGCAATGGCGCTCGCCTGCAAAGCGAGATTGGGCGGGTTCGATTCCCGCATTCCCCTCGAATGCTTACGCATGGAAGACGGTTCGGGTACGAGTTTTCGGTACGGAGGCTTTCTGTACCATGGCTAGGTATGACGGCCGCAATATGGCCCTTATGTTGCAAAGGTGAGCATATCAGCATGTGACGCTGAAGATTCGGGTTCGATTCCCGATTTGGGCCCTTGTTTCAGTGTGAGATTGAAGTGTGAGTGAGGAGGATATTGCTGCGCAATATGGGCTGGTAGCCGCGAGGTGCGGCAACGGATTGTAACCCCGAGAATGGCAGGTTCGACTCCTGCCCAGCCCACAGTTGACGGTTCGGGTACGAGTTTTCTGTACGAAGGCTTTCTGTACCATGGCTAGGTATGACGGCCGCAATATGGCCCTTATGTTGCAAAGGTGAGCATATCAGCATGTG
>JANPHP010000088.1:0-4557 GCA_031424495.1 Bacteroidota bacterium
AATTGTTTTTCTTTGCAATAAGCTACTTGTCGTTGGTTGCAAAGTGGTCTATCCCGAAGCCTGTGCATTTTGCCATCCATCGCACGGGCCCCCCCACGCTGCGCATCAGGAAATTCACATTTAATTGCACATCCCCCCCTCAGCAGATCAAAATCGCAGATAAATCCCCCAACAATGATCCAAATAGGGGCCACATAGGATCACGAACAACCCACTCAAAAAGAAGAGCTCCGCGACAAAAACAAACGCAGCAATATCGCCAGGCCGTTTGAATATATGTGCCCAATGCAGCCATTTCAAGCTAGCAAGTGTAGGTAAACCCACCATGAGCATCGGACTGAGCCATTCATTCACCCAAAACCAAAACGCATCCTTGTCTGTCATCGGTCCATCGCCCTTGATCGTGGACGTCTTGTACATCAAATACCTGTCATAATCCCACTCCAAAAGCCCAAACACCATCGAGACAACCACCAACAGCAAACCCGCGACCAAAAAATTGGCGAGGTGATGGTTGGCCGTAGGCTGCAAAGGTGCCTCAGGATCGCTGGGCGCAGGTTCTGTCGGAGCAAGGGCTTTCATGCAAGAAAATAAGCGCATCCCGCAGAGCCAAAAAATCCCAATCGGAATGCACTGCAAATGCAAGTTCCCGACAACATCATCCGCCCGACATCACCATCCCCAACAACAGCAAGGAACTCAACCCAAATCCCAGCCAAAAAATCACCTGCCGCAAAATGCTCCCTTCGCGACGCAGAAGCGGCAAATTTACGAGTAAGACATAAGCCACCGCCAAATAGGCAGCCCCGATCGGCATCCAGAATACAGGTTCAGCAATCCATTTGGACTCCTCAGCCGTCACAGGCCGAAAAGCCCAAAATCTAGAAGTGTTCGTGTGCAAGGCCTGCAAGCAAAGGCGGGAATAGATAAAAACAATACCGATCAACTCAGCAATCTGCAACGCATTGAAAAGCACCAGCATCAAATCAGGCTCCAAATGCGGTCGCGGTTCATCGTGGAATGGCGTATCGGTCTTCATCAAAAAAAGCGCAAACAAGGTCCCTGCAAATTAAAAGTAAAACCAAATGCCCGATCGCCGATTTGTTCAGAAGCAAGTTAATACTCCCAACACAAACCCCCAACCAGCCCTGAAGGAGCGCAAGCCATCAGCCTAGGGCAAAGTCCTAGGCCCCAACGCCAACACAAATATCCCCAGCCCTGCAAGGGCGCAAGCCTAGCCACACCAAATTGCAACGATGCATATCCATCCAGAAGCAAAAAACCTGATCCACGTTTCCCGCCAACACCAAAATACCAGGCTCGCGGTTTCGCCCCATTCCACCCAAATCGAAAATCTCTTAACTTTACAAAATGGCAAAGGCAAAAAAACTCATCCGCTTTGACTGGGCACTCAAGAAGATCTTGAGGGACAAGGCCAATTTTGCCATTTTGGAGGGGTTTCTCACCGAATTGCTAGGTGAATCGATCAAGATCAAGCAGATCTTGGAAAGCGAGAGCAACAAAGAAAAGGAAAACGACCGCCACAACCGCGTCGACATCTTGGTGGAAAACAGCGATGAAGAGCTGGTGATCATCGAGATACAAAACAGCAAGGAATTTGACTACTTCCATCGCATGCTCTACGGTACCTCCAAGGCCATCGCCGAGCATATCACGGAAGGCAAGCCCTACGCAGCCGTCAAAAAAGTGATCTCCATCACCATCGCCTATTTCGACTTGGGGCAGGGTGGCGACTACGTCTACCATGGCACCACGAGTTTCAAGGGCATCCACAAGGGGGACACGCTCGCACTCGCAGAAAAGCAAAAGCAGCTCTACGAAAAGACCCATATCCACGAAATCTACCCTGAATACTGGCTACTCAAAGTGGAGCAGTTTCAGGATCAGGTCAAGGACAAGCTGGACGAATGGATCTATTTCCTCAAGAATGGGGAGGTCCTGAGCGATTTCAAAGCCCAAGGGCTCTCAGAGGCCCAAAAGAAGCTCGATGCCATGTTGCTGACCGAAAAGGAACGCAAAACCTACGACGCCTACCTCTACAACCTGCGCGAGATCGCGAGCGAAATGCACAATCGGAAGGCCAACTTGGAAGAGCTGCGCGACAAGGCGATTGCCGAGGCCGAAGCCCAAGCCCGAGTGTCGGCAGCGGCACGCGCTGAGGCCGAAGCCCAAGCCCGACTGTCGGCAGCGGCACGCGCTGAGGCCGAAGCCCGAGCCCGAATGTCGGCAGCGGCACACGCTGAGGCCGAAGCCCAAGCCCGAATGTCGGCAGCGGCACGCGCTGAGGCCGAGGCCCAAGCCCGAATGTCGGCAGCGGCACGCGCTGAGGCCGAGGCCCAAGCCCGAATGTCGGCAGCGGCACGCGCTGAGGCGGAAGCCCAAGCGCGAATGTCGGCAGCGGCACGCGCTGAGGCGGAGCGGCGTGCCGCGGCGGCCGAACAAAAATTGGCGGAGACTGAGGCAAAGGTGCGTGCGGCGGCCGAACAAAAATTGGCGGAGTCCGAAGCTAAGCTTCGGGCGGACGCAGAACAAAAAGCGAATGCCGAAAAGGAAGCCATGATTGTCACCCTTTTCAAAAACGGCGTTGCCATCCCCATTATCGCGATCTCAACGCAGTTGCACGAAGCCGAGGTACATCAAATCTTGCTGGCCTGCGGCTTGGTGTTACCCCCGAAACCCGATCTACCTTCCCCCCCGGCAACACCAAAACCCAAGCCTCCACAACCTGCCCGTCTTGCTCCTGCAAAAACTGCACGCAGCTTTTGAGCGCCTTGCGGTCCGCCTTTTCGCGGCTGCCATCGATGATCGCCAGCAACTGGGTCTTATCGGCATGCAGCACCACACGATCCACCGACAGCGGCTCCGCCTGCGCAAGCAAAAATTTCATCCCTTGCCGGATTACATTCCCCACCGCAAACATGCCCGCAAGCGCTTCATGCGCCAAAATCTGCATGGCCGTCGCCTCCAAGCTCGCTCTACCCGCGCTCGTGAGCAGGCCCGACTCCTCCATCCGGTCCAAGGTCAGCGCCAACCCATCCACATCCCGCAGGCTGCGGAAAACCTGCGCCAGTAGGGGACCCGTCTGCAATCCGCCCTCGTCGTCGCCCGTCTCCCAAAACTTGCGAAACTTGCGATCGATGCGAATGCGATCGCGCCAGGGCGCTGAGATGAGCCTCGGGACCGGGCCCTGCGGCACATCGGCCGGCCGCGCAGCAGGAGGGAAGGGGAAACCCGTTTCATAGAGCGTGGTGTCCATGCCCTGAAATCCATCGGTTTCCATCACCCGGCGGATGAGCGCGCCCACATTTTTGATTTCCTCGGGCACCTTGGACTTCTTGGCGCTCTTGGTTTTGTCGGGCGCGAGAATGTACAAGCGGTCACGCGCCCGTGTGAAGGCCACGTAGAGCAAATTCATATTGTCGAGCAACGTCTTTTTGACCTCGTCTTGGTAGGTCTCGCCAAATGCGCTGTCTTCGATGCCCGCCAGCGGTTTCACGAGGTGGGCGCTCGGGTAGTCGCCGAACAATTCCCCAGAATCTGCCCAGATCGTCGAGAATGGTTTGGGCGTCGTGCTCCAATCGGCCTTGGGCACGATGACCACGGGAAACTCCAAACCCTTGCTTTTGTGGATCGTCATGATTTCCACCGCATTCTCCCCGTCGGGCACGATCAACGAAAAACCATCCTTTTTCTCCTCCCAATATTCCAAAAATGCCCCCAAGTCGGGCTTCTTCTTCTCTGAAAACTCCAAAACCACATCCAAGAAATGCTGCACAAATGCCGGCGCCACCATTTGCAAATCAAAGATGCGCACCGTCTCCTCCGCCAATTCATACAGCGACAAGCGGTCGGTGCGGTAGCTGAGCCGCCTGAATTCCTGCGGCAAGACCTCCAGCATCGCCGTCACGGGATGCTCGTCTTGTAGCAATTCGCGGATCTTTTGATTGGGATCGACATGCAATTCCGTATCGCGGTGGAGGCTGTGGTAGAAATAATGCAAGACCTCGGCGCGGGGAATGCCGTCGCTGGGATCAAATAAGAATTTGAACAGGCTCACCAGAAAATTCACCACCGGCGACTTGCTCAGCAAAATAGACTCGGCAGAAATCACGCGAATGCCTTCCAGCGCCAGCACTTCGGCAATCTCCGCGCCCTCGCCTTTGGCGCGCACCAGGATCGCAATGTCCCGCAATTGGTAGCCTTGTTCGAGCAGACTTTGCACCAGCTCCACGGTGCGGGCATAGGCCTGCTCGGCAAATGGGCCGCCATCGAGGTCCACCAACTCGATCCGCACAAAACCCTGGGCCTCGTTGCCGGGGCGCACAAACTGCGCGACACCTTCATAAATAAGGCCGATTTCGGGCTGCTCGGTGACCACAAGCTCCACAGCCTGCTCAAAAAAGCGGTTGTTGAAGTCGACGACGTATTCCTTGCTCCGGAAGTTGCGGTCCAGCACGAGGGGCGTCACGCCTAGGTCGTGGGGCACCATCACCTCCATGAGCGAGGTCTCGCCGCCGCGCCAGCGGTAGATCGCCT
>JANPHP010000089.1:0-12488 GCA_031424495.1 Bacteroidota bacterium
GTCGCTTCGCTTGGTCGATCACTCCGGTCGAAATGACATGGTGATGAGCTGCTCATTTGCAGGAGCTTTCAGGTAGGAGCCTCCAGGTGGCAGGTGTGTCTACTGGCGCTAGATTTCTCCGCTACGTGATCGAGTCGCTTCGCTTGGTCGATCACTCCGGTCGAAATGACATGGTGATGAAGCGCTCATTTGGCAGGAGTTTTCTTGTAGGAGTCTCCAAGCAGCCCGTGTGTCTTGTGGCGCTATACCACGACAGCCCATTTCCCCATCCCCAAAAATCCCCGACAATAAGCACTTCATTCTAATAAATTCTAAACCGCTACTTTTTGGGGAAGCTGAGCCGACGCTGCGGCGGCCATGCAAGATTTGTAATCCGATCTGCACTTGTTTAGCCAGTCAAAAGCAAAGAAATCCACAATCTGACATACCTTTTTTACGTGCCCATCTATTCGAAATAAGATGCTCCTGTCGAATCAGGGTTGCATATCCACATTCAAATGTTACCCCCTTTATCCGCGCTGTTTCCAACTTGGATTTGCGTGTGGCGGCAGGCAACAAACAATGCTGCAATTCCCATGCACAATTCACTTCAAACATTACATGAACATGACATGAACTCCCAAATATCCTTTGGAGAGTTGCTAATTAGCTACTATTTTGGGGTCATTGCAGGGAAATAGGCCCTGCAAGGGATGAAAGCTATTGCCTGGTAGGAAAATGCATCGACGGTCGGCAAGGATGAAAAAAATATCGGTATGCTGCGCGATGACGGAATTGAAAAACTTGTGGTAAGGAGGATCTGAGGATGAAATGCAAATTACAATGGTTGGGTTGGGCATTGAGCCTGGCTCTCATGTTTCCCATTTTTGCCCAAGGGCAGGTCACGGCCAATTTCTCTGGCTCACCACTTGCAGGTTGCAGCCCACTCGTCGTGCAATTTACCGACGCCTCGACGGGTCCCGTCACGACTTGGGCTTGGAACTTTGGCAATGGCAATACCTCCAACCTCCAAAGCCCTGCAGCAGTGTACGTAACGCCCGGCACCTATACCGTGACGCTCACCGTGAGCGGCGGCGGATTTAGCGACGCCGAAGTCCGCACTGCTTATATTACGGTCTTCCAAAATCCGACGGCGGCCCTCACCAATACCAGCCCCCGAGCAGGCTGTGCACCGCTCACGGTCTGTTTTGGCGACGTGAGTACACCGGGCAGCGGCGCCATCAATGGCTGGCTCTGGGACTTTGGTGATGGCAATACCAGCACGCTTGCCGCACCCTGCCACACTTATGCAGCGGCAGGCAATTACACCGTGAGCCTCGTCGTGACCGACGTAAACGGCTGCAACAATACCGTCGTGCGCCCCAATTTTGTCTCTGTGAGCACGCCGCCGGTCGCCAGCTTCAACGGCAGTCCACTAGCAGCCTGCACCCCGCCGCTCAATGTCACATTCACCAACAACAGCACGGGCGGTGCCGCTCCGCTCAGCTACCAATGGGATTTTGGCGATGGCGGCTCATCGACACTCGCCAATCCGACACATACTTATAACGCCACGGGAGCCTTCACGATCACGCTCATCGTGACGGATGTGAATGGCTGCACCGACACGCTCGTGCGCACATCCTACGTGAACATCGGCAGCGTCGTCGCAGCCTTCACGCCCAGCACGACGACAATCTGCGAAGGGCAAAGCGTGACATTTACCGACAATAGCACCGGCAATCCCAATACTTGGAACTGGACATTTGGCGACGGCGGCACATCGACGGCGCAAAATCCTACACATACTTACGCCACCGCAGGCACTTACACGGTCTCGCTCACTGCGAGCAACGGCGCCTGCACGGACGTGATCACGCAAAATGCGCTCATTGTCGTGGATCCCGCCCCGGTCGCCAACTTGAGTGGCACACCGACCAGCGGCTGCTCCGCCCCCATGCCCGTTGCATTCACCGACCTGAGCACCGGTAGCCCGACGACCTGGCTTTGGAACTTTGGCGACGGCAATACCAGCACGGCCCAAAATCCCAACCATACTTACACGGCGCCCGGCACCTATACCGTGACACTCACCGTGACCAATGCCAATGGTTGCACCGACGTCGTCACCTTCAACAATTACATCCAAATCATTCCCCCCGTGGCCAATTTTGTCGGTGTGCCGATCATGGGTTGCATTCCGCTCAACGTCGCGTTTACCGATCTGAGCACCTCTGTCGAGCCGATCGTGAGCTGGCAGTGGGATTTTGGGGATGGCAATACGAGCACGGCCCAAAACCCCGGCAATACCTATACTGTGGCGGGCGCGTTTACGGTTTCTTTGATCATTGTGAATGCAGCGGGCTGTACAGACACCATCATTCGCCCGGTCTATATTCAAGCGGGCACGCCTCCTGTGGCTTGTTTTACGGTGAATCCGACGGTGGCTTGCGTGAACTCGCCAGTCAATTTCACCGATTGCAGCACCAATGCGACGGGTTGGTTTTGGGACTTTGGCGATGGTGGCACTTCGAATGCACAAAATCCGACCTATGCCTACCAAGACACGGGCTGCTTCACGGTCACGCTCATCGCCAGCAATTTTGGCTGCACGGACGATACCGTGATCGCCAATGTCGTCTGCATCACCCCTCCCCTTGCGCGGTTCACCCTCACGCCCGCGACAGGTTGCGGCGTGCCGCTTTTGGTGACCTTCACCGACAACAGCATCTTGCCCCAGACTTGGCTCTGGGACTTTGGCGACGGCAATACCTCCACCGTGCCCAGCCCGACGCATACTTACACGGCCCTCGGCAACTATACGGTTACGCTCACGGTCTCAGACACGGTCAATGGCTGCGTCGACGATGCGAATGCGACCGTGACGATCACCGATCCACAGGCCAATTTCTCGGGCACTCCGGTCTTTGGTTGCGGGCCACTCACCGTCAATTTCACTGATTTGAGTACGGGCGCTACGACCTGGGCTTGGGATTTTGGGGATGGGGGCACTTCGAATGGGCAGAATCCGACGCATACCTACCAAAATCCCGGTGTGTACACGGTGACGCTGGTGATCGGCGACAACAATGGTTGCAGCGACACGCATGTGGAGCTCAATTATATTACGGTGATCGGCCCCACCGTCAATTTCACCGGCACACCGCTTGTGGGTTGCGATTCGCTGCTCGTGCAATTTACCGACCTCTCTGTACCGGGTGCGCCGATCGTTTCTTGGAGTTGGACATTTGGCGACGGCAATGTCTCTGTGCAACAAAATCCCAGCCACACATACCTGCCGGGCACATATACCGTGACGCTCACGGTGACCGACGCAGTGGGTTGCAGCCGCACATTCACCCGCAACAATTATGTATTTGTGACCCGCCCCGTCGCCAACTTCACGATCAATGACACGATCACCTGCGCCGGCGTGGCCTTGCAATTCAACAATACATCGGTCGGATCTGGGCTGAGTTACAATTGGGATTTTGGGGATGGCACATTCTCTACGGCAACCAATCCGTCGCATGCTTATGCTGGCAATGGCACCTACAACGTGACGCTTGCGGTGGTCGACGTGAACGGTTGCCGCGATACCATCGTGCAAAATGGCCTCGTGACCATCAGCAATGTACTCGCCGCATTCAACGCCAACCCTACAAATGCGAGCTGCCCACCGCTTTTGGTGAGTTTCACAGATCAATCCTTTTGGGATATTGTGTCTTGGAATTGGAATTTTGGGGACGGCACTGGATCGACCCTGCAAAACTCCGCCCACGTTTATGCAACGGCTGGCAGCTACGACGTGACGCTCAGCGTGATCAACGACGACGGCTGTCGCGACACGCTTTTCATGCCCGGCCTCATCAATATTTTGGGTCCGAATGGCAGCTTTGTTTTTGATCCCGACACAGGTTGCACCCCGCAATTGGTACATTTTAATGCGACGGCAACCAATACTGCCGTCTATACTTGGGATTTTGGCGATGGGAATGTCGGCATCAGTACGGTCGACTCGATCGACCATACCTATACGCAGACGGGGACTTTTTATCCGATCTTGATTTTGGACGATGGCTTGGGTTGCACATTCAGCATCCTCTCGCCCGACAGCATCGTGATCGACACCATCCCGACCGTTAACTTTTTGGTGAATGCCAATGTCTTTTGCCGACTGGACACGGTGCGGTTTACGGACATGACGATTTCTACACGTCCGATTATCAGTTGGTTGTGGGATTTTGGGGATGGGAATACATCCACCTTGCAAAACCCTGCGCACTTCTATGCCGCGCCGGGCAGCTACGTGGTCACGCTGACGGTCGTGAACTCATTGGGTTGCGTGAGCACCATCACGCTTCCGGCGAATGTATCGATCTTCTTGCCGCCGACTGCTGCGTTTGCACCGAGCGACACGATCGGCTGCGATCCTTTGTTTGTGGTCTTCACCGACGCCTCGACCGGGCCGCAACCGATTACGGGCTGGGATTGGGATTTTGGGAATGGCGACAATTCCATCCTGCAAAATCCATCTGAGACTTTTGTGGGCACAGGCAATTATATTGTGACCCTGATCGCAATCGACAGCGCAGGTTGCCGCGACACGATCACCGACAATATCATCGTGAATCCCGGGCCCACGGCTGGGTTTGTGGCTGACGATTCGTTGGGTTGCCCGCCGCTTCCTGTTGTTTTCACTGCGAATACAGGCATGGGCATCATCGGTTTTGCGTGGGATTTTGGAGATGGATCGACCGGGACAGGCAATCCTGTTTCACATACCTATCCAATTGCAGGCAATTTTACGGTGACGCTGATCGTGACCGATACACTGGGCTGTACCGACACGCTCGTGAAGCCACAATATATTCAGATCAATCCGCCGGTCGCGAATTTTAATCCGAATATTACGAGCGGCTGCCCACCGCTCACGGTCACCTTTACCGACGCGAGCACGGCCACCAATGGCTTGGTGGCCTGGGATTGGGACTTTGGCGATGGCAACACGGGCACAGGCACGCCCGTGAACCACACCTACGTTTTGCCGGGCACATATTCGGTCACGCTCATCGTGACCGACGGGCAAGGCTGCCGCGACACGCTCGTTCGACCCAACTTGATCACGGTTTTCACGCCTCCCGTCGCGAGCTTCGCGATCGTGGACACCATCAATTGTGATCCATTTACCATCGTCTTGCAGGATGGCAGCACCTCCACGACCTCGACCGTGGTCGGCTGGAATTGGAGCTTTGGCGACGGCGGCACGAGCACCTTGCAAAATCCGACGCATGCTTATCTGGTGCCTGGCCCTTACAATATCACGCTCATCGTGACCGACGCCAATGGTTGCCGCGATACGTTTGGCATTCCCTTCATTTCCCCTGCCCCACCCGTCGCCGATTTTGTGGCGCAAGACAGCTTGCTCTGCCTCGGTGCGCTCACCTTCTTCACCGCCGACACCGTCGGTGGATTGGTGCTGTTTGAGTGGGATTTTGGCGATGGTTCGCCCATCGCCACGGGCAATCCGATTGGCCACGCCTACAATGTGACGGGCAACTTTACGGTGACGCTGATCGTGACGAATGCAATCGGTTGCCGCGACACGCTCACCAAGCCGCAATATATTCGCATTCATCCGCCCGTCGCCGACTTCACGCAAAATACTACGAGCGGCTGCCCGCCTTTGTCGGTGACATTTACCGATCTCACTGCCGCGACTTACCCGGTCGTGGCTTGGGCTTGGGACTTTGGCGACGGCAACACCGGGACAGGTGCGCCTGTGACGCATGTGTATGGCACGCCGGGTGTATACACGGTCACGCTCATCGTGACCGACAGCATCGGCTGCCGCGACACAATCGTAAAACCCAACTTGATTACGGTTTTTGCGCCGCCGATCGCTGATTTTGCCATCGTCGACACGATCAATTGTGATCCATTTACCATCGTCTTGCAGGATTTGAGCACTTCGTCGGCCTCGACGGTGGTGGGTTGGAACTGGACATTTGGCGACGGTGGCACGAGTACTTTGCAAAATCCGACGCATGCCTACTTGGTGCCTGGTCCCTACACGATCACGCTTATCGCAACGGATGCCAATGGCTGCCGGGATACGTTTGCGATTCCCTTCATTTCCCCTGTCCCACCAGTCGCCAATTTCTCTGCCGCTGATACCTTATTGTGCTTGGGCGCGACGACGGTCTTCACGGGTGATACGACAGGCAGCATTGTGATTTTTGAATGGGATTTTGGGGATGGATCGCCCATCGTGACCGGCAATCCAGTAAGCCATGCCTACAACGTGGCTGGCGATTATACGGTGACCTTGATCGTGGAAAATAGCATCGGCTGCCGTGACACGCTCACGCGGCCGCAATATATCCGCATCCATCCGCCCGTCGCTGACTTCACGCAAAATACCACGAGCGGTTGCCCGCCCTTGTCGGTCACGTTTACCGACTTGACGGCATCGATCTACCCTGTGATTGCATGGAGTTGGGACTTTGGAGATGGCAACACGGGCACTGGCGCGCCTGTGACGCACAACTACACGACCCCAGGCGTGTACACGGTGACGCTGATCGTGACCGACAGCCTCGGCTGCCGCGACACGATCGTGAAACCCAACTTGATCACGGTATTTGCGCCGCCAACTGCACTTTTTGGCATCACGGACACTTTGAATTGCCAGCCATTTACCATCCAACTCACGGATTCCAGCAGCGGCGCATTCCCGATTACGGCTTGGAATTGGAGCTTTGGCGACGGTGGAACGAGTACTTTGCAAAATCCGGCGCATGCTTATTTGAACTTGGGCACCTTCACTATTACGCTCATCGCCACCGACGCCAATGGCTGTAGCGACACGATGAGCCTGCCGTTCACCGTGCCCGTGCGCCCCAACGCCAATTTTGTTGCCGATGACTCGGCGGGTTGTGCGCCATTTGCGGTGACCTTCACGGCAGACAGCACCGATGTTGCGGGTTATTTCTGGAGTTTTGGGGATGGGCAGACGAGCACAGTGGGGCCGATCGTGACCCACAATTATCCCTTCAGTGGGCATTATACCGTAACGCTGATCATCCAAGATGTCTTTGGCTGCTCAGACACACTCACCAGACCCAACTACATTTTTGTGGATTCGCTCACGGCGCAATTTACCTTGAGCGTCGGCACGGGCTGCCCGCCGCTGCCCGTGACGTTCACCGATCAGTCGTTCAGCGACACGACCATCGTCTCATGGTTCTGGACGTTTGGCGATGGCGGAACGAGCAACTTGCAAAATCCGACTTATACTTATCTCACGCCAGGCACCTATACGGTTGTGTTGCAGGTGACAAATGCGATCGGCTGTACCGATACCGTGTCGTTGCCCGCCCTCACGGTCTACAATACTGATCCGCCAGCTGCGCCGCCCATCCTCATGGTAACTGTGGAGAGCGATGTGAACGACAGCATCGCCTGGCGGCAGAGCTTGGAGCCTGATTTTGACCACTATGTCTTGTGGTGGGAGCAGCCTGTTGCCTCGGGCATCTGGGTGCCGGTGGACAGCTTCTACAACCGCTTGGACACGAGCTTTACCCACCTCGGCCTGAACACGCTCAACAATTCCTATTGCTACCGCATGCAGGCTGTGGACATCTGCGGATACCGCTCTTCGCTGGACAGCTCCCGCATTCACTGCACTATCAATCTCGAAGCTAGCCCGGGCATCGACCTCGCCACGCTTACTTGGAATCCCTATATCGGTTGGGACTCGGTATTCCTCTACGATATCTACCGCGTGACCGACTACGATACCAATGCCGTGCAATACCTCGGCAGCGTGCTGGGTGGAACGCACAGTTTCATCGACTCCACGGTGGTCTGCTACAATGAATATTGCTACCGTGTGAAGGCGCGTGAGTTTGGAGGCACGCAGGAGCGCTCGTGGAGCGACACGTCTTGCGCAAAACCGATCCACATCCCCAATCCGATACCGATGTATATCTGCTCGGCCACCGTCGTGAATGATACATTTGTGGAAATCAGTTGGGGCATACCGCCCAACAGTCAGCCGATGATGCTGTTTTTGGAGCGCTCCACCAACGGCACGACTTGGGGCACGCTGGCACAGCTAGGACCTTTTGTGACGAGTTATACCGATGTGAATGTCGAGGTGCATGCGCAAAGTTATTATTACCGCATCTCGATGATCGACAGTTGCGGGGACCTCGGACCGTTTAGCAATATTGGGCGCACGATTTTGCTGGAATCGAGTTTGCAATCTGGGCTGCCGTTTTTGGAATGGAATCCTTACGAGGAATGGACAGCGGGCGTGCTGAACTACAATATCGAGGTCTTCAACGACGCCACGCAGGCTTGGCAGCCCGTGACGACGGGTGCGGGCGGCATTTTAGAATTCCTCGACGAGATTACCAATATCGATCAGCCGATCTATTGCTACCGGGTGTATGGCAATGAAAACGGAGGCGGCTGCCGCAGTTTGAGCAATGAAACATGCGTGCCGGTCGGTCCGACGCTCTTTGCGCCCAATGCATTCACCCCCAATGGCGACGGTCTGAACGAGTTTTTTGAGCTCAAGGGACGCTACATTGCCGAGTACCACTTCATGCTTTTTGACCGATGGGGAGCGCTCATCTTCGAGTCCTATGACCTCACCAAGCACTGGGATGGCATGTGGCGCGACAAAGCCTGCCAAGAAGGCGTTTTTGTCTGGGTCGCCACCGCGAGGGGCTTTGATGGCACCGTGATCGAGCGGCGCGGGAGCTGTACCTTGATCCGATAGGCTGATTGGGTTGCGGAATGTAGTCGTGGCCAATTTGAACCGCAGAGTTCGTTGAGGACGTTGAGAGCAATATCGGCTCTGCGATCTTTGCGAACTCTGCGGTTTTATATCATGGTAGCAGCACCTGAAAGCAACCTCTCGCGATCCGTCTAAAAAATTAATCCACTGAAAAACAATAGCATACAAATACTTTCAGGCCACGACACACAAACTACTTGCAGCCTCCGATTCCTTTATCGTATAATTGCGATATAATTGATCGTATAAATACGATAAAAAGATATGACTGCTACCAAGACCGAAGGATTTGCCACTGAGACGCTGGAACTCGCGGCTGTGATGAAAGCATTGGGCCACCCTGCCCGGGTTGCGATCATGCAATTGCTGATCGAGCGACAAGCCTGCGTCTGCGGCTCCATTGTCGACGCATTGCCCCTCTCCCAAGCGACGGTGAGCCAACATCTCGCAGCCCTCAAGGAAGCCGGGCTCATCCAGGGCAATATCGACGGCCCCAAAGTCTGCTACTGCATCGACCAAACCAATTGGCAAAAAGCCCGCGACATGGTCAAGCAATTTTGGGATACGAATACCTGCTGCTCATCCCCCTGCTAAAAAAAACATGGATGCACAATCAAAAATCACCCAAAGTTCATCATTCTTAATTGCCCACAGCGATCCCGATACGGGGATTAGCTCCGCTGAACCCTATATGGCTTTCTCACTTCCTAATTCCCAATTCCTAATTCCTAATTTCTAATTCCTAATTCCTAATTATTCATCCTTAATCATTAATCATCATGGAATCTCCGGAAAAAACCAAGGCAATGGTGCGTGAAAAGTACACGGCTATTGCGCAGCAATCGCAGACCGAAAATGCGGCCTCTTGCTGTGGCATCGACAGTTGCTGCGCGACTGTGGATTACAGCATTTTCAGCGAAGATTATACCGCGCTCAGCGGCTACGTACCGGCGGCAGATCTCGCATTGGGATGCGGAATCCCTGTCGAGCATGCCCGCATCGCCATCGGCAACACGGTCGTGGACCTCGGTTCAGGCGCTGGGAACGACGCATTTGTCGCCGGCAAACTCGTGGGGCCGACCGGCAAGGTAATCGGCATCGACATGACGCCCGCCATGGTCGAGAAAGCGCAGCAACTCGCGACGGAACTCGCCTTTGACAATGTTTCCTTCCTGCTCGGTGAGATCGAAAACATGCCCTTGGCAGCCGAAACCGCCGACGTCGTCGTCTCCAATTGTGTGCTCAACCTCGTGCCCGACAAGACCAAGGCGTTTGCTGAAATCCAGCGCATTCTGAAGCCCCAGGGACATTTTTGCATATCCGACGTTGTGCTCAAGGGCGCATTGCCCGAGGCCTTGCGTGGAGCTGCCGAAATGTATGCCGGCTGCGTGAGTGGCGCTTTGCAAAAAAACGACTACATGGGCATCATCCATGACCTCGGTTTCAAAAACGTCTCCATCAAGGCCGAGAAGCAAATCCATATCCCCGACGCGATTTTGCTGAACTACCTCGACGAGGCAGCCTTGGCTGAATTTCATGCAAGCGGCATGGGTATTTTCAGTATCACGGTTTATGCCGAAAAGGAATGTTGCGACAAAACCACGGGCTGCTGCTGATATGAAAGTCCTGATATTGTGCACTGGCAACAGTTGTCGCAGTCAAATGGCGGAGGGTTTCCTTCGCCATTTGGCCGTTGAAAAAGTGGAGATTTGCAGCGCCGGCATCGAGGCGCATGGCGTGAATCCGCGAGCCATCCAAGTGATGGCCGAGGTCGGCATCGACTTGAGCGGGCACACCTCTAATCTCGTCGATCAATACTTGAACACGGGCGTCACGCATGTGATCACTGTTTGTGACTCAGCAGCGCAAAACTGCCCTTATTTTCCTGAGGATGTAGCATTTACGCATCTTTCATTTCCTGATCCGGCCAAGGCTAGGGGAAGTGAGGATGAGATTTTGGATGCTTTCAGGGCTGTGCGGGATGAGATTGGTGAGGCGATGCGGGCTTGGGGGAATGGGTTTTGGGGGTGATGGCTTTTCATTCTCAAAAATGAACCTTATGTGGTAGCACGAATGCTCGACCTCGATCAAAATTAACCTTGGCAATTCGCGCCAAAATCGTGAATATCGTCAAGTGAAAATGACGAACATATCATTGAGAATACTTCGCATGGCAGCCTCGGTTCCGCTCGGCATCGTCAGCGGGTGGTTGTCTTCTCGGGCATTTACGGCGAAGAATATGTATTGGGAACCCGTTGCGATATTTCTCACCTTCGCAACGGTTCTCCTCATCCCAGAGTTTTGGAAGGGCAAGCTCCTTCCGTGGATTCGCGTTTGCCTTGTGAGTTTTGGAATCTATTTCCTTGTTCTCAATGCATGGTTTCTGCCCGCCGCAACCATGACGATTGGAAGCATACTCTTCTTGACCTCATTCTTCCTTTTCTTCCGCATTAAGCGGCAGGCCTTGGTGGTCACTTTGACGATGTCCATGCTTCAATTCCTTGCAGGTATTTTGATCATGGCCTTATTGGAAGATTTTTTACCAAGGGACTTGGATGCATCATCGTCGATTGCAACTTTTACGCGCTTGGGCTTCCCGGTTTTTGTTTGGCAAATCTTGGCGATGGTATCGATTGCTTGGTTTTTGAATTTGCGGCGTGATGAGGAGGGGAAATTCCTTTAGGGAACGCTGAATCGCAACGGAATCTTTGATTTTAAGCCTCCGCCGCCGGAGGCGTCGTATCGATAACCCTGTCCCGCATCAGATGCGGGACGGGTTCTTCATTCTCTCAGCATCATCCAGGCGCCGGTGGCCATCGTGGTGCTGGCTTTGAACTCGATGCGCTGGTCTTTCAGGCCGGGCATTTTGAGGAATAATAAATAGGCGGCACCGGGTTTGAGGCCCGTGACGAAGCGGCCGTTTTCGTCGGTGGTGAGTTGCGTGCGCGAGCGACCCTCGCGCAGGTCCACAAGTACGTCGGCGAGGGGCTGCCCTGCTGAGTCGATGACCTGCCCCTCCCAGCGAATGAGCTGGGTCGCGGCATACAAATCGTCGTCGCCCTGACCGCCCAGGCGGTTACTCGTGAAGAATGCAACACCTGCTTGCTGATCCAAAATGAAGCCAAAATCGTCGTAAGCCGAGTTGATGGGCGCGCCGAGATTGGTCGAGTCACCGACCACATCTGGATTGGGATCGACCTGAAAGATGTCCAATCCGCCCACGCCACCACGGCCATTGCTCGCGAAATACAAGATGCCTTGCGCATCGACCCAAGGAAACATCTCGTTGCCTTTGGAATTGATATCCTGGCCAAGGTTTTCGGGCTTGCCCCAGCCAGTATCTTGCTTCTCAACGACATAGAGGTCGGTCGCACCGAAGCCGCCGGGCATATTGCTCACGAAATAGAGGTGCTTGCCATCGGGCGCGAGCGCGGGGTGTCCGCAGGAATAATTGTCGTTGTTGAAGGGCAGCAGCGTTTCATTTTGCCATTTGCCGTCGACCCATTCCGAGTGTCCGTTTCCACTGAAAGTGGCTCCGCCCCCACTCGCATATCCGCTGACATCGCTGACACTGGGGAGCGTGTCTGTGCCGAGCTTGGAGCCAGCTGCTCCCGGAGTGAAGGCTTTGATCTCAGAGGCACAGATTGTGTTACTCATGCCATCAGTAAAGCTGCCTGAACTGAAGCGGCTATTGGGAGCA
>JANPHP010000090.1:0-30885 GCA_031424495.1 Bacteroidota bacterium
TCCATGTTCTGCTGAATTTAGGATGAAGCCCAAACATTCGACAAATATCCAATCAAGCAAAACCGTCGATGCACACACCAAGGTCCGGCGGCGACCTAATTCCTATTCAGCCAGAGCTTGCCGAATTTGTCGTACACCCGACCACAGACGGTCTTCATTCTCATCACTTTTTTCACAACATGGACATGCGTATGTATACCAGAATCTTTACTTTCCTGATGTTTGCGGCAATGACCGGCCTGCTTGGGGGCTTTGGCTGTGCCCAGACGCCCGCCTTTCCCGGGGCCGAAGGCTTTGGCGCGACTGCCTCGGGTGGCCGTGGTGGTCAGGTCATCTTTGTCACCAATACCGCTGTGAGTGGCCCTGGTTCCTTGCAAGAGGCCCTCGACACCCCGGGCCCCAAGTACATCCTTTTCAGATGCAGCGGGGTGATCGATGGCACTGCCGAGATCCCTATCGGTAGCCATGACATCACAATCGCTGGGCAGACATCCCCCAACGGCATCGTCGTGCGGGGCTTGTCGTCTTACAACGACGCTGGGCACTCGACCGACAACCTCATCGTGCGGCATTTGCGGTCCCGCTGCAGCACAGACTCGCTGCATCCCACCACCAATTGGGTTTCTGGGGACGGCATCACATTGGGTGGCGTGCACCGAGCGGTGATCGACCATTGTTCCTTCGGGCACAATGTCGATGAGGCATTTGACATTTCGCGGTCCTCGGCGCTGTCGGTGCAAAACTGCCTGCTCACCGAGACCATCGGTGACCACAACTACCTCGGCGGCATGCTCACCAACTATACTGCAGCTGGTAACCTGCTCGATAGCTTGAGCATCCACCACAACACTTGGAGCCGCGTCGGCGGTCGCCTACCCGAATTTTCCTGCGAAGGGCCTGAATGCGATGGCCATACCCTTCACGCCGAGGTTGCCTGCAATCTCTACAACGACCAAGGGATCGAGATCTTTTACAATTCCAGCATCAGCCAGGGCGGCAGCGGGCCCTACACGGCATTCGTCGACCTCAATTTTGTAAACAATTACGGCATCGCAAACCCCAACTATTGCAATGGCATGTTTCTCTCAGATTTTCTCGGCGTGGTCACCAATGAATTCTATGTCGATGGAAATGGAATGAATGTCTATCCAGCCTGGCACGATTACGAGCTCTTTAGCTGCTGCAACGACTTCTGCCAAACCGGCCCTAACACAGACCCTGGTATCGCGACTCATCGCACGACGCGTCACAATTATCCCAGCATCACCTATACGCCCACAGCCCAGGTCCAACAATATATGGTAGACAAGGTCGGCGCCTTCCCCCGTGATGCCCAAGATCGGCGCGTGCTGGGCTACGTTGCCAATGGTACCTTCTTGCCAGGCGATCGGGGAATCCCCGGTGCAGACGATCCCTTCACCATCGCCAACAGCACTGCCGGCGTGCTGCCCGATGGCGACGACGATGGCATGCCCGATTATTGGGAGACGGCCCACGGCCTGAACCCCAATGTCGCCGACCACAATGGCACCAACCTTTCGGTGAATATCACCGGCATCGCTGGCTATACAAATCTGGAATGCTACCTCAATTGCTTGGCCGATGCCTTGGTGAACGGCGGCTCGCCGACTTGCGGCATTTTGAATGCAGCAGTTGATCCGGTCAACGATAGGGAAGGGCTGGGAGTGAATCCCAATCCGTCGCAAGGTATTTTCTCAGTGTCTGTGCGTAACCATACCAAAGGATATGTGCAAGTCTACAACCTGCAGGGCCAAAAGGTGTGGGAGCAAGCGACGACGGGGCGCGGCACATTGCAGGTGGATTTGAGTGACAAGCCCGCTGGAGTCTACATCTTGCGCCTGGGTGCAAGCAGTCGCAAAATCGTGCTGCGATAAGAGCAAATTTGATCAACAATTCCCCGCAGGGTGCGGTCTCTTTTGGGAGGCTGCGCCCTGTTTTGTGTAGCGCACTTCACCACCGACGCAACTCAAAAGCTTGGTTGTGGTCTGTTGATGATTGTCGATTCTAACGCACCCTTGCCGGGAATAAATCTTATTGGTCGGCCATCTTCCTGGACTGAATTGGCCACGGTACATGACCGATTCCGGGTATATGACCGGTGATTCAGGCCGTTTCTCGGCCTCTTTGGGCAGCAATTGGGCTCAAATTCTTCAAAACAGGGCTAACCTTACTTCACCAAGAACGATCTATACTTTGAGTAAAGGCATCCATACTTCAGGGTATGGGCAGTTCTTCTCTGAGTAAGTTTGTCCTCGTTTCCAGCCAATGGAGGCACTTTCACTCAAAAATGCTTACCGTCTGGGCATAGTTTTGAGCGATCTCAGCACTCCGGGATATGTGCGAAGGGCATCAAGAAAGTCTGTTCCACATTGCTCACTGCGCTGCGTTTTCGGCGGATGCGCAGTTCAAAAACCGCACTGAGGGGCTTATGGGAGGACTCGCCTAGGGGATGCATGACAAAAGTCATGATTCCGCAAGACCCACATCATGCAGACGGTCAGCATTGGTCACGAATTTTGATGCATCGATTAAAAACATCAAAGCATCATGGAAAAGACACAAAAGAAAGTAATGGTCGCGGTGGATTTCACCCCGAGTAGCGATGCTGCGATTGCAGTGGCCGCCAAATTTGCAGCTTTGCACCAGGCAGAGCTGGTATTGTTGCATGTCATTGAGGCATTGCCACCATTGGCGGGATTCTTCACCGAGGGTGACCTGCAAGACAAAAAGCGTGAATACAGCCTCAAAATGCTGGACAAGCTTGTCGAGCAACATGGCTCAGTTGCCGCGCCCGTATCGCGCATGATCATTGAAGGCAGGCCTTACGCTGCTATCCTGAAAGCAGCTGAGCAAATCGGCGCAGAAATGATCGTCATGGGAACTTGGGGAAGCCAAGCGATCGAAACAGGCATGATCGGCTCCAATGTGAACAAAGTCGTGCGCAGCGCAAAGATCCCCGTGGCAACCGTGACGCGCATGCCCAACAATGACAACTTCGACAAGATCTTGATTGCAGTCGATCCAGAATTTGGGATTCGTGAACTGCGCCACATATTGGCTCTGTACCACAATTCCTACAACCCTGAAATTGAGCTGCTGAGTGTCGCCGCATCGGAAACTGAAGTAGAAGCACTCAAACTCTATCTGCAAAAGCAAAGCAAAACCCTGCATGAAGAAGGCATTCACAATGTGAAAACTACTGTGCGTGTGGGTGGTATCATCAGCGATGTAATCCTATCTTATGTAAAGGAGGGTGGTCACGACATGATTTGGATGGAAACCCATGGTCGCAAAGGCATTTCCGGTTGGATATTGGGCAGCATCACCGAGGAGGTTTTGCAATACAGCCCAGTTCCAGTATTGAGTCTGCATCCTGATCGTGAAACGGTAACGCGGTATTATTACCACGCCGATTCACCCTTCTAATTGTCACCGATTGGGGAGCGTAATCTGAGCCGATTTCCTGCCAACCTTGTGTTCAGCGCATTGACAGCTCGCACACGAGATCGGTAGGTGGCTTGGATGCGCTTTTCCCAATCAGATTTCCAGCGCCTTATCATCTTTCAATCTGCCCGCTCAGGGTTCAGGATGAATATTGCAGTGCTCAATCCCAAATCATTGGCATCAGCGCCGACGCCATCCCACTGCTTTCACTGTGGTGCGGATGTCGGTCGACAGCCGATCGTCGATGCAGACAAAGCCTTTTGTTGTGCAGGTTGCCACACGGTGTATGGCTTGCTCAGCAGCCACCAATTGAGTGGTTATTACCAAATGCAAAGCCATCCGGGGCAGCGGCCTGAGTCGGCGACAGGTAAATATGCTTGGCTCGCCGAGCCTGCCCAAGCCGCAAAACTCCTCGATTACCAAGACGACAAAGTCGCCAAGATCACCCTGAAATTGCCGACGATGCATTGCGCAGCCTGCATTTGGCTGCTCGAACAATTGTATAAAATCCAACCCGGCGTCTTGCGAACGGAGGTCGATTTTCCGAGGCGAGAAGTCGCTCTCAGCTATGATCCTCATATCATCACGCTTGAAAAAGTCGCCACCCTGCTCGACGCGCTAGGCTATCCGCCAGCGCTGAGCCTTGCCGATAGCGAAGACGACAAACAAAAGGACCGCAGCGGCCGTGAGTTGTGGTATGAGCTCGGCGTTGCCGGCTTTTGCTTTGGCAATATCATGCTGCTGAGCTTCCCTGAATATTTGCGCCTAGACGACCCGACCCTTGCGGTCCTGTTCAGGTGGCTGAATCTCGTGCTGTCTCTGCCCGTGGTGGGCTTCAGTGCCCGCAGCTATTTTCGCTCGGCTTGGGCAGGGCTGCAGCACCGCATGATCAATATGGACTTGCCGATCGCCATCGGCATTGTGATGCTGTTTGTGCGGTCTTCGCTGGATGTATTCATGGGCACAGGATCTGGCTATTTTGACTCGTTGGCGGGTCTGTTGTTTTTCTTGCTGATAGGCAAGGCCTATCAGCGCAAGACCTATCACATGCTCAGCTTCGAGCGTGATTACCGCAGCTATTTTCCGATTTCAGTGAGTCGCATTGCGAATGGCAAGGAGTCGATGGTCTCCGTCGCGCAGTTGCAGCAAGGCGATGAACTGATGATCCGCAGTGGCGAGCTCATTCCCGCCGATGGTCTGCTCTTGCATGGGCAAGGCGAGATTGACTACAGCTTTGTCACGGGCGAGAGCGAGCCCGTACCCGTGCGCATGGGCGAACGCATCTATGCAGGTGGGCGGCAGGCGGGCGCGCCCATACGCATCGTCTTAGAACGCGAGGTGTCACAAGGCTACCTTACCAAATTGTGGAACCATGAAGCATTCCGCAAGAAAAAGACCGCAGAAATCACAAAGCAAAGCGATCGCATCGGGCAGCGTTTTACGCCGGTGGTGCTGGTGATTGCGGTCGTTGCCGCTGTCTATTGGGCCATCGTGGATGCATCGATGATCTGGAATGTCGTGAGCTCTGTGCTGATCGTGGCCTGCCCATGTGCGCTGGCACTGAGCACGCCCTTCACCCTTGGGCATGTATTGCGCGTGTTTGGGCGCAGGGGTTTTTACCTGAAGGGGCCGGCTGTTGTCGAGTCATTGGCCGAGACGCAGGCGATGATATTTGACAAGACGGGTACACTCACGTCGGTCATCGAGGCGAGTGTGCGGTGGAATGGCGATGCGCTGCAACCTGCAGAGCAGGCTTTGTTAAGGGCTTTACTTGGGGGTAGCATTCATCCTTTGAGTCGCCGTTTGTATGCTTTTTTGCACACAGATAGTGATATGGCCTTGGCGCAAGTCGAGGATTTTGAGGAACAAAAGGGCAAGGGTATCGCCGGCATGGTCGATGGCATCGACCTGAAAGTGGGCTCAGGCTCATTTGTCGGATTGGATGCCTATACCGGTGGCGTGTATGTCATGATAGCGGGTGAAGTGAGGGGATATTTTGAATTGTCGAATGATTTGCGGCCAGGAATTGCGGGGATTTTGAAGCGTTTAGGCAAATCGATGAAGCTCGGTTTGCTTTCTGGCGACCACGCAGGAGCGGCTGCGCAAATGCGTGCGATCATGCCTGAGGGCGCACAGCTCATGTTCAAGCAAGATCCGGCAGCCAAATTGGAGTTTATCAAGAGCATGCAAGCCGATGGCTTGCAGGTCGCCATGGTCGGCGATGGCCTCAACGACGCCGGCGCTTTGAAGCAGGCCGACATCGGCATCGCGCTCACCGACGACTTGGCGGCGTTTACGCCAGCGAGCGACGCGATTCTCGCAGCGAGTTCGCTCCAATGGCTACCCGATTTCAGGGATATCGCCAAAGGAGCACTCAAGATTGTGCAATACAGCTTCTTCGTTTCATTCAGCTACAACGCAGTCGGGATCGCATTTGCAGTCAGTGGCCATTTGTCTCCCCTCGTCGCGGCCATCTTGATGCCATTGAGCTCGGTATCGGTAGTGCTATTCACAACTGCAAGCGTGTCGCTGCTTGCTCGAAAGCAATTTTCCAAAATGAGCAACGAAGGAAAGTAAGCAGGTGACAGGTAGCAGGTAGTAGGTAGCAGGTCGCTACAACTTCCTACCTACTACCTACTACCTACTACCTACTACCTACTACCTACTACCTACTACCTCAATTCTCCATTGTCAATTGTCAATTATCAGCATGAGCATCATTTATCTTCTTATCGGCTGCAGCATCACCATCGCTTTGCTGTTTTTGATTGGCTTTCTTTGGTCGATCCGTTCGGGACAATATGATGATACCTATACCCCCGCGGTACGGATGTTATTCGAGCCCGATCCGGTAACGCCCGACGATGCGGTGCAAACGGTCGAGCCTGATTCTTCTCAAGCCGATGCGTGACTTTGGTCATGCTTTCCAACTGATCCCGATGAGAATTTTACCCTGAATTCAACGCAAATTATATGGCGGTAGAGACATTTTATTACGACAACAAAATCGTCCGAAAGTTCGGTATGGCGACGGTCATTTTTGGCATCGTCGGCATGCTCGTCGGCTTGTTGGTGGCGCTACAACTCGCGTTTCCGGCATTGAACTTCGGCATTGAGTACACCTCATTTGGGCGATTGCGGCCCCTCCACACCAATGCGATCATCTTTGCATTCGTCGGAAACAGCATTTTTATGGGGGTTTATTATTCCCTCCAACGTTTGCTCAAGGCACGCATGTTTAGTGATCTCTTGGGCAACATCCACTTTTGGGGATGGCAATTGATCATTTTGTCGGCAGCTATCACGCTGCCGCTGGGCATCACAACCGGCAAGGAATATGCCGAGCTGGAGTGGCCGATCGATATTGCGATCACCCTGATCTGTGTCGTTTTCGGGATCAACATGTTTCGTACGATTCTCAAGCGGCGTGAGCGGCACTTGTATGTTTCCATCTGGTTTTATATTGCGACTTGGGTGGCCATTGCATTGTTGCACATTGTGAATTCGATGGAGTATCCCATCTCGATGACCAAAAGCTACTCGATGTATGCGGGTGTGCAAGATGCGCTGGTACAATGGTGGTATGGTCACAACGCTGTGGCATTCTTCCTCACAACCCCGATCCTCGGTTTGATGTATTATTTCCTACCCAAGGCCGCCAATCGCCCTGTGTATTCTTATCGACTCTCGATCGTACACTTTTGGTCACTTGTGTTTTTGTACATCTGGGCTGGACCCCACCACTTGCTCTACACCTCGCTGCCCGACTGGGCACAGTCTTTGGGTGTTGCATTCTCCATCATGCTCATCGCGCCGAGTTGGGGTGGCATGATCAACGGCCTGCTCACATTGCGTGGTGCCTGGGACAAAGTGAGGCAGGAACCCGTACTCAAGTTTTTTGTGGTCGCCATCACCGCTTATGGTATGGCAACTTTTGAAGGGCCTATGCTCTCGCTCAAGAGTGTGAATGCCATCGCTCACTTTACCGATTGGATCGTGGCCCACGTACACGTAGGCGGCCTCGGCTGGAATGGTTTCATGGCCTTCGGTATCCTTTATTGGCTGGTTCCCAAAATGTGGCAAACCAAAATCTACAGTACCAAAGCTGCCAATACGCACTTCTGGCTGGGTACGATGGGCATCGTGATTTATGCAGTACCAATGTACATCGCTGGTATCGTGCAGGGCCTTATGTGGAAGGATTTTGACAGCAATGGCTTCTTGGCACACCCCAATTTTTTGGAGACGGTAACGCAAATTGTGCCGATGTACATGCTGCGCGCATTGGGCGGTCTATTTTACCTGAGTGGTGCACTCATCATGGTTTGGAACCTGGTGATGACGATCAAGCAAGGTACTTTCTTGAAGGAAGAAAAAGCTGAAGCCCCCGCACTGGACAATGGTGAGGAGGAAAAAGGAGCTTATTGGCACCGCTGGATCGAACGCAAGCCTGTACAAATGCTCGTCATGTCGCTGGGCCTGCTGCTGGTTGGTACATTTATCGAGCTGATACCGACATTTTTGGTCAAGGAAAATATCCCAACGATCAGTTCTGTCAAGCCTTATACGCCGCTAGAATTGCAGGGCCGTGACCTCTACATCCGTGAGGGTTGCAATACCTGCCACTCTCAAATGGTGCGTCCATTTCGCAGTGAGGAATTGCGCTATGGTGGTGAGTACTCCAAGGCCGGCGAATATGTTTATGATCACCCCTTTCTTTGGGGATCCAAGCGCACCGGGCCTGACTTGCAGCGCGTCGGTGGCCGCTGGGGCGACGATTGGCACTATCGTCACTTGATCGAACCGCAGGCAGTTTCTCCGGGATCGATCATGCCGACCTATGCACACTTGGCTGAACATGAGCTCAATATCAGCAATACGGCGACCAAGCTCAAAGCCATGCAAAGTATGGGCGTGCCCTATACCGACAGTCTCATCGCCAATGCCGACGCAGTGCTCAATGCACAGGCCAAGCAAATCCAAGCTACTTTGGAAGTCGCGCACATTAAGACCTCCGAAACCAAGGAGATTATTGCACTGATCGCCTACTTGCAACGCCTCGGCACTGACATCAAAGCGCAGCCTGCGGCTGCTACTTTGGCACCCGTCACGCCGACGACACCTGCAGCGCAACCCTCAGCCGCTGCACCCGGGGCAACTCCTAACATTCCCCCAACCCAACAATAATCACAGGAGGAAATTATGCGCTACGTCAAGCATTTTTTTGAAAATATTGCGGGGATCGAGATTTATCCCATGATCTCCCTGCTCATCTTTTTCTTTTTCTTCCTTTTCCTGGGCTTGTATGTCGTTTTGATGCGGAAAGCACATGTGCAATACATGGCTAGCAACCCGCTAGACTTGGACTTGACACAGGAGAGCAAGCAGGAAATTTCCAAGGACCCTCAATCTTGATCTTAGTACTATGAAAGCGAAATATCCATCGTTGTCTAAGCCTCTCAAGGGCATATTGAGTGGTGCTTTTTTTATGCTCGCCTTTGCAGGCCTCCATGCCGCTGCGGAGCCAACCGTGAATCTCACCGAGGGTTTCATCGGTGAGCTCAGGATACTCATCTATATCTTGATCCTGATCGTTGTGCTCGTGGCCTATATTGCGATCGTTTTGAGTGTAAAGGATACCGAAAAGTTCACACTCAAAAACTTCTGGGATGGTGTCGTCGGCCGCAATGCCGCAGACCCAGAAATGCACCATGATTATGACGGCATCAGGGAACTCGACAATCCGATGCCGGCATGGTTGAGGCTCCTTTTCTTTGGGACAATCGCCTTTGCTATTGTGTACCTGTTGCACTACCAGGTGTTCAAGACGGGTGCATTGAGCAAGGAGGAATATGATATGGAAATTGCGGCTGCGGCGGAAACCTACAAGAGCGTAGAGCTGCCTGATGATCAGCTGATACAGATTACCGACGCAGGTCGTTTGAATGGCGCGCAAGCCATATTTTGGGAGAATTGCGCGACCTGTCACCGCAAGGACTTGGGCGGTGAATCTGGACCTAATCTCACCGATGCATTCTGGCTGCACGGTAGCACGGTCAAAGACATCTATCACACGATCACCAACGGTGTTCCTGGCAAAACGATGATCTCTTGGAAAGACCGCATTCCGTCGCAAGACAGGCTTGCAATCGCCAGCTTCATCCTGTCGAAACAAGGTAGTAATCCTGTGAATCCGCGCGTGCCTGAGGGTGTGCAAGCGGGTGATTCTGCAGCCGCTCAGGTGGCTGTAGATTCTACCGCAAAAGATACTATTGTTACACCACAATAGTTTTTTCTCCACGAGCTTTGGAAGCATGAGGCCGACCCTAATATGGCCTCGTCTTCCAGTGCTCGGGATGTTTGACCAGAGCGTTTTTCAATGAAGCTATTATGATTGAATCGGATGCATTTCGCGACGCGTTGTACAACGTGGACACGTCGGGTCGCCGGGTGGGATTTTTTCCCAAGCGCCCAAAAGGACGATTCTTCAATGCACGTGTGCTTGTCAGCATTATTTTGCTGGTCATTTTCTTTGGGATTCCATTTGTAGAAGTTGGTGGGGAGCCATTTTTCCTGCTGGATGTCATTGGGCGCAAGTTCACCTTGTTTGGGTTCAAATTTTGGCCGCAAGACTTTTTCTTGTTTGCGGTCTTTATGGTGAGTTTTTTCATTTTCATCATTCTCTTTACAGCGGTATTGGGGAGAATATGGTGTGGTTGGGCCTGCCCACAGACTGTGTTTTTGGAAATGGTCTATCGGCGGATTGAGTTTTGGATAGAGGGCGATGCCTCTAAGCAAAAGAAGCTGCAAGCTGCAGCTTGGGATTGGGAAAAGGTGTGGAAGCGCACCCTCAAGCATGGCATATTCCTTTTGATCGCGTGGTGGGTGAGCCATACTGTGATTTCATTCTTCATCGGGATGCCGACGGTACTAGGCTATTTCCGAGATTCACCAGGCGCCCATCCGGTTTTGTTTGTGTTTGTTCTACTCAATACGGGTGTATTCTATTTTGTATTTGCCCACTTTCGCGAGCAAGCCTGCATTTATATGTGTCCTTACGGGCGCTTGCAAGGTGTGATGATCGACCAAAATACACTGGTGATCAGCTATGATCATAAAAGGGGGGAGCCGCGCGGCAAACTCAAGAAAAACCTCGATACCAGCGGCCAAGGCGATTGCATCGACTGCAAGTTATGCGTTGCAGTCTGTCCTACAGGCATCGACATTCGCAATGGTACACAGCTTGAGTGTGTGAATTGCACGGCTTGCATTGATGCTTGCGACGAGGTCATGGACAAAATCGAAAAGCCCCGCGGTTTGGTTCGTTACGCATCCCACAACCAAATTGAAAACGGTGGGAAATTCAAGTTTACGGGGCGCACCTATCTTTACATCGGCGTGCTCACCGCATTTGTCGGCATTTTTATCGCCCTTTTGCTGAGTTCTGGAGATTTGAAAATGACCTTGCTACGCGCTCCCGGTCAGACCTACAATATGACGCCAACCGGCACGGTTACCAACTTGTATAGCTTGTCGGTGGTGAACAAAAGTGAAAAAGATCGTCACCTGGATTTCAAGCTGCATGAGGGTAGCGGCAAGGTTACGGTGCTGGGTGACGCTCACATGCAATTGCCAGCAGGCAAGGCGGTGCAAGGCGATGTACTCGTCGAGCTGCCGCCCGACGAGATCAAGGGAATGACCTTTGACATCCAAATAGATGTAATCGAGGAGGGCAAGGTCGTGCATTCCCTCAGCACAAGATTCAACGGTCCAATGTTTTAAGATCATGAGCGAAAAGAAAAAAATCGAGTGGTGGCCCATCGGCATTGTCATGGCCATGCTCACTTTCATGGGTGGTGTATTGTTTGCCGTCGGCATCATGATGAAAAATGATGTTGCCCTCACATCAGACGATTATTACGCCAAGGAAATCGCCTACCAATCCGAGATTGACAAGTCATCCCGAGCCCTAGCTGAGGATCGCAAGCCAGTGGTTCAAATGTCGACCGTGACCGATGCCCTGGAAATCAAGTTCCCAGGACGCAAAAATTCCAGCATTTTTACAGGCAAAGCGACTTTCTTCCGCCCGTCGGATGCCCACAAGGATTTTAAGGTCGATTTGAATCCCGACAGCTCCGGCCTCCAGCGATTTGCCCTTGGCGGTCGTGACGCTGGCCTTTGGGTCGTGCAATTGGAGTGGGAAGAAGACAATACCCCTTATTACCACGAGCAACAATTCACCCACTGATCATGCTAGCCGCATTGCTCACGGGTTTGGTAGGTAGTCTGCATTGCTTGGGCATGTGTGGACCGATCGCTTTGTCGCTACCCGGCACTGAAAATAAGGGATTGGCCTATTTGATGGGACGGTTGCTTTACAACTTGGGCCGCATCGCCACCTACAGCTTCCTTGGTGGCATCGTGGCGATGATGGGCGTGGCTGCGACGATGTTTGCTTTCCAGCGTTGGTTTTCCTTGGGTTTGGGCGTCGTGATGGTGGTTTTGGCACTGCACCACTATGGGGTATGGGGCAAGCGGTGGGCGCAGAGTGATAACTTTTTCACGCGCCAATGGCGGCGCGGCATGGGGCGCGTGATGCAGATCCAAGGGCCTGCAGGCATGCTGGCCCTCGGGTTGATGAATGGCATTTTGCCCTGTGGATTGGTTTATGCAGGCTTATTCCTCGCAGCAAATTCGACGACAGCTTGGGAAGGCATGGCCAAAATGGCGCTGTTTGGGCTTGGCACCTTGCCGCTGATGCTCAGCGTGAGCTGGTCGGGCAAATGGCTGCTCGGTTGGTTGCGGCAGCGATCACGCATGATCTTGCCCACGACAATGGCATTTTTGGGGATCATGTTCATGCTGCGCGGCATGGCGCTGGGCATACCCTATTTGAGTCCAAGAATGGAAAAAGGGAGCAATCCCGGCACGGTGAAAATGTCTTGCTGCGAGAAGATCGAGAGCGGCACGGTCAGCAGTCCACACTCAGCGTCGCTTGATTCCCTTGCGCAACAAACACCGCCCGCAGATAGGCCTTAATCTGCCTGATCGAGCGATCATCGTTCAGTTGATCAGGCATGCGGTACACCCAGTAGCGAGGGGGCCCGTTGAGCGTCTTGAGGGCCGCGACTTGGTATTCGATGCCGATTTTGGTGAAGTCGGGTGCTTGGTCTTGTATGGTGAGCCCACCGCTAAAAAATAGCAGGAATTGCTGGTGCACATCTGCCATTTCACCCACGGCAAAAAACATTTCCATGATTTGGCAGGTGTCCACGACGAGTGGCAGCTCGCCGACGTGCTCCACCTCGATTTCAATGGGGAATTCTGCTTCCAGGTAGGGATGGTTTTCTTTGCCACGCATTTTCCTGAAAGTCGCACCCTTGATGTTTTGATCGAGGATGAATTGGATCAAAATGCTGTTGGGCATGCCAGCAGATATGGCTTTTGCGGCCATTTTTGCCAGCCATTCCTCGGCGGCCTCAGAGATGGGATAGTTGATGCTTTGGTAGCAACCAAAGGCCTCCCCATTGCTCGCTGGGCAGTCTGCACAGCTTTCGCGGTGGTCGTCGAGCAGCTCTGCTTGCTTGAAAAGCGAGCCTACCGTCACCATTTCGACAGCCGAGTCGCCGGTTTGGATGCCAAACTGTGCCTTCATGGCCTCTTCGCGGCGCATCCCTTGCTCGAGAAACCGCTGCAAGAGCGCCTCGGCGCGGTTTTTGGACTTCACCAAATGGATGATGCCATTGTCGCCCAAGTCTTTTTTGACCTTGCAAGCGTGATTGACGATATAGTCGATGGCCATAGGAATGCGTTTTATTGGTGGCAAATATAGAGAATTCATGGGATGCGTTTGGATGGCTCTGCACCAAATTTGGAGAATTGAAGCGGCATGCCGAAATCGAAATGTGTAGCTTTGAGCATGGAATTTTCGCCTACAGCACGCGACATTGAGGATATCCAGGACTTGGAGCAGTTGATCACACGCTTTTATCAACGGCTAATCGTGGATCCTGTGATTGGGCACTTTTTCACCGAGGTGGTGCGGCTCGATCTGGAGCACCACATTCCGCGCATCGCTCAATTCTGGGAGGCAACTTTGTTTCAAACCGGTGGTTATCAAGGTGACACCATGGGCATTCATTTGCAGTTGAATGCACGCTCGCCCATGGAAGCAGCCCATTTTGAGGTGTGGTTGCGGCATTTTTCGGCCACTGTCGACGAAATGTATTTGGGACGAAATGCAGAATTGGCTAAACAACGCGCATACTCGATCGCGATGCTCATGCAGGTAAAGATCAAGCGCGCAGCGCTTGGCTCATAAAATTTGCAAATATTGAAAATTATTTTGCTGAAATGTTTGCATCGGTGGGAAAATGCGCTATTTTTGTGAAGTGATCTATGCGGGAGAATGACGGGAAGCGAAGGCAATGTGATCAATCGCCTCAATGACTGTAGAAATGTACTTAATCCTCACTTGGGCCTGAGCGAGGCATGCTGACATTTCAACCTATCAGTAGGGCATTTGTCAACTACGGGAATTTTCCCGTGTGGCAAACCAATTGAACGTTATTGTTTGGTAACCACAACCAGTAGGTGCATTCCCATGCATCCGTTCCCTCTTGCCGTAGGGGCAAGCGTTGATATAGCTAGCACAGGCGACTGTAGGCGGAGGTTTGGTATGCGGGAGGCGGGTAAAAGGAGGTTGGAGCTACAATTTTGACACAAATACAAAAATCATAGGATGAAAGCACAAATGGTCGTTTTAGGAAACTCAGTTGAGCGGCGCGGCCGCTCCTTGGTGGGGATATTGTTACAAGAAGGGAGGCCTTTGATGAAATTGGGGCGCCCACAGTGGATCAGGCCATGTTTGAACAAAGAGCGTCCGCATGTACCCATTGCGATGATCGTGGACTTGTTGCCAAGGGACGTGATCGAGTTTGACTTGCCGTCAGGTGCGAGTTTTGAGGATGCCGATGGCTGCGTCGAAATCGATTTCTACAGCCTGCAGATCATCGGGCAGATGAGCTTGGACGAGCTGATCGTCTGTTGTAGTTCACCAGCCGAGGGAGCTATTGTCGAGCTGTCTGCCGAAGACATGCTAGGGCATGCTGTCTGTATGGTGCTAGCCTGCAGTTGTGTCGTCGTCGAGCGAGACAACTCGCAAAGAGGCCAAGTGGAAATCGAACTACGGTTTGGTTTTAGTGGCTACGACTTCCAGTTTCCTGTCGCCGACCCACAATTTTTGGACGCATTGTCAATTTGCCCTGACCTGTTGAACGTGAATGAAAGTAGGCAATTGGTGCTTTTGCCCAAAAATGGAAAATTAGGCGTGCCCCAAGGATTTAGAGTTGCCGCTGTCCTGGATTAGTCCTGTGCGTCCCCAAAGTGAAGATCGCGGTGGCTTGGATACAGCTATTTGCTTGAAAATTGTAATACTATCGCCCCAAATCGCTAATTTTGCGCTCTATATTATTCGTTCGAAATGGCCTTCAATTTATTTCTCACTTTTTTCCTCGTTTTGCTCAACGGATTTTTTGTTGCAGCCGAGTTTGCCATTGTAAAGGTGAGGGCTTCCCAGTTGGAGATGAAAGTCCAGTCCGGACACCGGGCCGCCAACCTCGCGTCCAACATTATTTCGCATTTGGATGGTTACCTCGCTGCAACGCAACTTGGAATCACACTGGCGAGTCTCGGTTTGGGTGTGGTGGGAGAGAGGGCCTTTTCAAGCGTTGTACTATTGGTCATGAATGGTTTGGGTTTTCATGTCGATGAGCATGATCCGATCGCGCACAGCATATCGTTGCCGATTTCCTTTGCACTCATGACGATGTTGCACATCATCTTTGGGGAGCTTGCGCCCAAGTCACTCGCGATACAACGTTCTGAGCGTGTCACGCTCTGGGTAGCCTTCCCGCTGCGCGTTTTCTACCTCGTTTTCAAACCTTTCATTTGGCTGCTCAACGGTTTGTCCAACGTGTTGCTAAAGACGATTGGCATCACGCCTTCCCACGAGGAAGAGGTCCATAGCAATGATGAGCTCAAGTTTTTGATGCAGCAGGGCAAGGAAACCGGAGCCATCGAGGCCGCCGACTACGACATCATCAAAAATGCATTTGACTTTTCTGAGCGCACAGCGCGTCAGGTCATGGTGCCCCGCACGCAACTGCTTGCCATCAATTTGGAAGACTTTGACGAGCTCAACCTGGAAGAGATTGTTGAGGCAAGATTTTCCAGAATACCCTGCTATGAAGCCGTCTTGGACAATATCGTCGGCGTGGTCTACCTCAAGGATGTTTTGCTCAAGATGCGTCGCAATGAGCCGCTGGACCTGCGCCAAATCATGCGTCCTGTGCTCATGATCCCCGAGACCAAAAAGATTGGCTCACTCCTCAAAGAGTTTCAGCAAAAACACGAGCAGATCGCCGTCGTGATCAACGAGTATGGCGGTACGAGCGGCATCATCACGATGGAAGACATCTTGGAGGAATTGGTTGGTGAGATTCAAGATGAATTTGATGATGAGGCCCCATTCGTGGTAGCCCTGCAAGGAGGCGGCTACCATGTCATGGCCGGCACCAACATCGACGACATCAACGAGCACCTACCACACCCGATCAAGAAAGACGAGCACTATGAAACCCTTGCAGGTTTGTTGAGCCTCAAGTTTGGGTCTATACCTGCAGTGAATGACAGCATCGAATTCGACGCCTACAAGTTCACGGTGCTCAAACGCCTCAAAAACGTAGTCACCTTGGTGCATTTGGTGGACCTCGATCAGTAAAAACCAGATCGCCAGGCTCGGGATAGACGATCACCAATGTATCACTAGGTGCGCAGCACGCCTAACAAGGATGGTTTGCATCGTTCGGAAGTCGGTCGCCAAGGATTTCACCATCATTTTGGACTAAAATCGATCTGGAGGCTGTTGGGATTGAACGAATGCCTTTAAATTTGCAACATGGAATTGAATCAACTATTGATCGCCGCCTATCAGCGGCTTGCACTTGAAAAGGGCGTACTGCCAGTCTCCAAAAAGGAGATTGCTCATGCGGCCGAGGTGAGCATTGAAGACTTTTTGAGCGTCTTTGCAACGCTGGAGGCACTTCAGGAGGCCGTTTGGGTGCATTATCTGCGCGGTACCTTGGAGGCATTGGAGAACTCAGAGGAATATTCGCAGTACAACGTGCGGGAAAAAATGCTGGCATTCTACTTCACGTTTTTTGAGAAACTGGAAGCCGATCGTGAATTTGTCCAATTGTTTGAATCCAAATTGGGCATCTGGAATTACAGCCCAACCTTCTTGAATGCATTCAAGGTGGCTTTTCTTGCTTTTGTCGAGGAGCTCATCAAGGAAGGAATCGAGCACCAGGAGATTGCCGAGCGCATGGTGCTTGGGGGTGAATATGGAGGTTGGCACTGGCCACAGATGCTTTTTTTGTTGAACAAATGGGTCGAAGATAGGTCTGAAGGGCATGCCGTAAGCGACCAAGCGATCGAAAAATCGGTCAATCTTGGCTTTGATATCATGGGTCGAAACGTATTCGATTCGGCATTCGACTTCGCTAAATTCATGGTGGCAGGTCGCTGAGAAGGTTCGTTTGTATTGGAAAAGATTTCCAGCGACGGTTTGCCTTTTTGAGGGAAAAGCTGTAGCTTTCCTCATTGGATTACGGAATTTGACTTTATCATGCGAGAATTCACTCTAATGTCGTTCAGGGGGCTGTTATTTTTCGGTTTGTTCACTATGGTCTCCGTTGTGGGGCTTCAAGGGCAGATATTGAAAGAAATCAGCGGTGCCGTCAAGACCGCGACTGAGCCCGCAAAGCAAGCTCAAAATGTGATCAAGGCCGTCGATGCCCCTGCAAAGGAGGCCAATAAGGCCATCACTACCGTCGAAAGGGCACCCAAAGCGGTTGAAAAGTCCTACGACCAGGTCGGCAATTCAGCGGAGCGCACCAAAAATGACTATGAGAAGATCGTAGACAAGTTTGATGGCAATGGTAAAAAAATAGAGGACAAGCCTGCAGACTCCACAGCCTCCAAAACTGCGGAAGCAAGCGATGGCAAGACGCATGCTGCAGAGGAGCCTGCTCATAAATCGGCCGTTCCAGCCGATTATGTGCCTACCAAGCCAGCTACTCCCATTGTCGAGACGGCTCCTCAAAAACCGATCGATCCAATGAGCGTGCCACGGCCTGTACCGCCAGGCAGCAGAGACAACAAAACCGCAAGTGGCCCGTTGGCTCCATCTGAAACCTCCAAGGCAGTCGCCACGGGCGGTACTGAGACCGAATCGGTCGCACCGACTGTCGTCGAGCCGGTCGCGGTTGCCGAAACAAATGTATCCGCTAGTGCTGATCCTACCGTCACCATGGATGCCACCGACGAGCCTCCAGCACGTTTTGTCGCTTTGAAAAACATGCCAAGGTCAGGCGAAAGGCGCCCCAAACCTGATTATAGCCACAGTCCGGCACGCATCGCTCTGGAAAAAGCCGATTTTGATATCGAGACACTTGAAGATTTGTTCCGTTACTCCAATTGGGAAGGCCCAGAGCGTGAACATACCGTTCGTTCTGTAGCACATTCGCTAGACGAGTTGCAGCAATCGATCGTTGAGGTTAAGAAACTCGATCCAGGTCAATCCACTTGGCGATTCGAGGAGGCCTACAAGGATATGAAGGCAGGTTACCTTGCTGAAATGAAGCGTAACTAAGAAGGGCTGCCCACGAGGATGGCTCAAAAAATAGGGAAGTGTTGCTAGCAGCACTTCCCTATTTTTTGTCCCGAGATTACGCGGTATACAATCACTTTGGAAGCATCCGCTTGGGCATCCGCCCGATATTCCAAAAACAATGAACCAAATCCTTGCCGATCCGTTATTCAGGTGACCTCAGCAACAATGAGCGTCAAATGACCTTTATGAAGGAGCAAGATAAGATACCAACCTCCAAAGTCGAACGCGCTACACGCTTGATCCGCACCGGTGCAAAAGTGGGCCGCAACTATGCCGTTCACTACACCAAAAAGATTTTTGACAAGGATCTCGATCGCAGTGAACTCGATGCCAAAAATGCATCAGATATCTATGGTGAATTGAGTCAGCTCAAAGGTGGCGCGCTCAAGATCGCCCAGATGCTGAGCATGGACAAAGGCATTTTGCCAAGAGAGTTTACGAGCAAATTTGCTTTGGCTCAATACAGTGCGCCGCCCTTGTCAGGGCCATTGGTTGTGCGCACATTCAAGCAGCAGTTTGGAAAGGCACCTTTAGAGATGTTTGATGAGTTTGACATGCAAGCCTCCCATGCTGCGTCGATCGGGCAGGTTCACCGAGCCAAACTCAATGGCAAAGTTCTAGCTGTCAAGATCCAATATCCTGGCGTGGCAGAGTCCATTAAGTCAGACCTCCGGATGGTGCGCCCCATCGCGGCTCGCGTTGCGAAAATGAGCGACGCTGACATGGGCAAGTTTTTCAATGAGGTCGAGGAGCGCATGATGGACGAGACCAATTATCGCCTTGAGCTGAGCAATGCCGTAGAGATTGGCAAGGCATGTGCGCATATCCCCAATCTGCGGTTTCCGCAATACTATCCCGAATTGAGCTCAGACCGCATCCTGACGATGGAATGGCTCGAAGGAATGCACCTGCGTGAGTTTTTGGAGACCAATCCCTCCGACGAGACCCGCAACAAAATCGGGCAGGCACTATGGGATTTTACGACCTACCAATTGCATGTATTGGGTAAGGTGCATGCCGACCCGCATCCCGGCAATTTCCTCCTCACACCAGACGGCAAACTGGGCGTTTTGGACTTTGGCTGCGTCAAGGTGGTGCCCAAGGACTTCTACAACGCATATTTTTCCGTGATACACCCAGATGTGCGCCACAACCCAGCACGCTTGTTGCAGGTGACCTATGCACTTGAGTTGCTCAATGAAAAGGATACCGCAGAGGATCAAGGCTTCATCTTGAACATCTTGGATAAATTTTTGGCCTTGGTGGAAAAGCCATTTTTCGCCGATGAGTTCGATTTTGGAGATGATAGCTACTTGGATGATCTCTATAAATTTGGAATGGAGCTAGGTAAAATCAGTGACATGCAGCAAAAGCACGGAGGCAGAGGCAGTGCACATGCCATCTATGTGAACCGCACGTTCTTTGGCTTGATGACTTTGCTCAACGAGCTGGACGTCACGATCAAAGCCCGGGACAAGTATATTTTGGAAATGGAATTGCAGTCTTGAAGCTGACAAGCCTTGCCCTGATGCACATGAACCGCTGCTGCTAGCCGGATTGGCTGATTTTGCATGCGCGGAGGCTGAGAGAATGGTTTGCTAAGGGTGAATATTTAAGTGATTGATTTCCGAATAATCCTGTCTCGGCAGAATGGTAAAAAAGCTTAACGCCAGCCCTACGGTCTTGTAACTGCTAGCATTGATCCGTAACTTAGCCTTTGAATAGAAATTGTTATCTCGCATATTCAGTAACTAGTTTAGAAAATATGAAATCGATCTCGAAAATTTTGATGGTTTGCGGTCTCATGATCGGCGGACTCATGTTTGCAGGCCAAGCTTCTGCACAATCTGATGCCACTAGCTCTGGTGTCAAAACAGAAAATGCCGCCTCTGGTGCTGCTGTTCAAAAGTCATGCTCCGGCGGCCAAGCCACCAAGGCTTGCTGCGCCAGCAAAACCGCCATGGGCGGTAGCACGACCTCTACATCTGCCAATGCAGGTGCCGCAGCAAAAAGCTGCACTCCTTCGAAAACTTGCTGCGCCAGCAAAACCGCTATGGGTGGCAGCTCGACCTCGACCTCTGCAAACGCCGGTGCTGCTGCTAAACCAGCATGCTCGCACGCAGGTGCTGCTCCAGCAGGTTGCTCAGGCCATGGCGCAGCCAAGGCAGAAGGCACAAAATAAGGTCTGCTCAGCACACTTTTCAAAAAGGCATTGGCGAGTCGTCAATGCCTTTTTGTTGTGGTTACCACCATTCCATTTACCTTTGTAGCTCAACAACCGGCAATATGCGCGATAGCCTATGATCAAGGCGGTAATTCCTGTGGCAGGCGTGGGCACGACTTTGAGGCCCCACACCCACACACAACCCAAGCCACTTATTCCAGTGGCAGGAAAACCCATTTTGGGGCACATTATCGAGAATTTGCTCTCTGTCGGGATCAAGGACTTTGTCTTTGTCATCGGCTATTTGGGGGAGAAAATCGAGGACTTCGTACGGGCAAAGTATGAGGGCAAGATCAATATGGAGTTTGTGCTGCAATCTCCACGCGAAGGCACTGGGCACGCCATTTGGGTGGCGCGCAACGCCTTCATGGATGCCGAGGAGATTTTGATCGTGCTGGGTGACACGATTTTTGATGTGGACCTGAAAAGTGTCTTGATGGCGCCTTGCAGCACGGTCGGCGTGCAAGTGGTCGACGACCCACGCAAGTTTGGGGTCGCCATGCTGGACGAGAATGGCTTTGTAACCAGCGTGGTCGAGAAGCCTCGCATTCCGCGTAGCAACCTTGCTTTGGTGGGTATCTACCGCATCAAGGAGGTGAACGCCCTCGTCGACGCCTTGCAGTCCCTGATCAGCAACAAGCAGCGCGGCGACCGCAACGAATACCACCTCACCGACGCCATCATGAAAATGATCGCCTCGGGCATGCGCCTGCGCACCCACATGGTCGACAATTGGTTTGATTGCGGGCAAAAGGAAAGCTTGTTGCAAACCAACCGCATTTTGCTGGAGCGCATCCAAAACCTGCCCGATTATGCATTCCCCAACTGCGTGATTTTGCATCCGGTGCACATTTCTGAAAATTGTACGATCGAGGGAAGCATCATTGGCCCCAATGTGGCCGTTGCAGAAAATGCGGTTATTCGCAATAGCATCGTTCGCAATTCCATTTTGGGCGCCTATTCGCAGCTTGATAGCATCGTGCTCGATGGCTCCATCATCGGCAACGACGCCTCGCTGCGCGGCAAGAGCAACAGCGTGAACATCGGCGACAATACGGAGATCGATTTTAATTCCTAAATGCGCGATCCGTGCGTCGGGCTAACCCTCGCCTTCAGGATCGTAGCTTCTCCATAAAAAAAAGCGTGCTCAGCAGTACCGAGCACGCTTTTTTCAATCACCCAAAATCAAGCTGGAGGCAAGTCCAGACAAGTGCCTTCGCTTTTTGCGACGGCCTTCAAGACCTTGACGCCCGCAACAGCATCAATGATGTACAAGCCAAATGCATGCTCACCGGGGTAGAATGTGACACCGAATGAGGCAGGGACCTCGACGGTCAGCGTATAAGGGGTTCCATTGACCCAATCAGAGGTGAGAAATGGCGCCAAGATCGGATCTGTGGGTTTGGGGTCGCGGCGTTGGGAACCTTCCAAGATGCCTCCCGTGACCACCCCGCCGCCTGCGCGCAGAGGATCAGAGTCGCCATTGTTCCAAGGGAAGATGTAGTTTACATCGACATTCGCACCATCTGGCAGGTACAATGCAACTTCAGATCTATCCTCGATGGCACCACCACCGTAAAATTTGATCGCTGATGGCAATGTCGTGCTTGTATTGCGCCGAGGGTCGCCGTTGATGCAGGTAAGCAAAGCTTGCCATGTGCCGTCGGCAAGTTTGGAAAGCGTAGCCTTTGCAAATCCCGGAATGATGGGTGTTGCTCCAGGGGTGCCTTTGGCAGCTGCCTTGAAGGCAGACTTTTCAGCCTTGTCCGCTTTTTCTTCTTTCTTTTTGTGATTCATGTTGATTTCTATTTTTCTTGTAGATGCTGAAAATGACCAAAATGCACAAAGCCAAGGCACTTCCTGCGAGAATTCCCAAGCGCGGGTCGCCGTTTGCTTTTTGAAACTGCACCGTAGCCATATTGCCAACGGGAACAAAGGCAGACCAGTAAAATGGTGAGGCTTCATTGCCGATTGCGGTTTCAAGATAGGAAAGTTTTGCTTGCCGCAAGGCATCGTCGACCGAGCGCCCAGCTTGTAGACCTTGGTAGAATTGCTGGATGATCTTTGAGCCTGCTTTGTCATCGACTTCCCAGAGGCTTACCAGCAGCGTCGGAATGCCCGCAGCAGCAAATCCGCTGGACATGCTTTGGATGCCTTCACCCCGTTTGAGGCTGCCTTGCCCTGTCTCGCAGGCGCTCAACACGGCTAGCCTAGCCTGCAGATGCAGGCCAAACAGTTCATGGAAGTGCAAAATGCCATCCTCCTGCGCTCCGCCGCCCCTGGGAAAGAGAATTTGAGGCTCGCCTGATGCCCGTGCATGCAAGGCGAGGTGCAACATGCCAAATTGCGGTGCAAAGTGCTTGAACGCTGCCTCGGTCGCCCCATCTGAAAACAAATAATGCCCTTGGATCATTTCACTGATGGCAGTGAGCTCGGGGATCGTACCCTCCAGCGGAGCAGGTTGATGGCCCAGCAGTTTTGCGAGGCTATCGGCGCGCGCTTCGCCCCACGCGATTCCCAAACATTCCAAAGGGCTACTTGTAAATCGCAGGTTGCGCTGCTCCAGCCATAAACGTGCAGAAGGTGCATAGAAAATCTGGTAACGCTTGATCAGAAACGGGAGCTTGCCGTAATTTTTAGGCGGATTTGCACTGGGTTCGCTCAGCAATGCTTCAAACGGCAGGTTGCTCAGGAGGCCGTCGGGAATGATAAGTAGGTGGTCCACTTTGTTTCCCAAGGCAAGCAGTTCAGGTCCCAGCAACCATTCCTTGAGCGAATAGCCAAGCCGACTATAGGTCTGCACCTGTGAGAGCTCAGTGCCGAGGTCGCGGCAAAGCGCAAGCCATGTCTCGACACTATCGGCAAATGCCGCCGGTAGCCGCTGCATGCGAAAATGTACGCTATTGTGGCTCACGAGGAGGATGAAGAGGGCAGAATCGGTAAGTGCATAGTTCACGACTGCCATGCTTGGGTCGACGATGGCGTGCTGCAGGGAGTCGAGCGACACGGTAGATTGGTCGGCATACACCGTTTTGAAAAGCCTGGAACTCTTTTGCAATGAATCTTGAATGCTGCGCAGATCCTGGCGATCTTCAAGCAACTCATTACGATAGATTCGTTGGGAGTCTAGGGGAAGGTTGGGCTGGGAAAGGAGAAAGTCCAGCTCGGCACATCGCCTGCGCAAAGCGTCCAGGTTTTGAAGCGTGCTGTTGGCCAATTCTCCTGCGATCTGGAAATGCGACTTTCGGAAAAATTCCAACAGCAACTGGAATTTGTTTCGCTCCATGAACTGAAAGGCCGACTCGGCAAACTGCATTTTGCCTTCAGCTGTCCATAGGGCATGCGCGCTTTTCAAAGCGTCGCCGATGTAGGTGGTACCACGGTCACTGAGGGCAAGCTTGTCGTCTTGATCCTCGTAGCGCATGCGGAGGCGATCGCTCAAGCCCTCTACAAGTTCGTAGCCGTGCAAGCTCGCTTCGTAATCCATCAAGGAATCGCTGCTTTTTGCCGCGTTTTCAACAAAGAGATCTGCCTTGAAGAGTGCTATTTGTTGCATCAAGACCGGATCATTGGTTTCGCTGGTTGCTGGGAATGAACGCCAGTCTGCGCTGTTTGTATTGGGTGCAATCGCCAGCATGGCTGATTGCGCAAGGGCTTGTGCCACCGCATAGGATCCGCCAGAGGCTTTGCAAAGCGATGCTTCACTCAGCTGCAACCGCGCGTAAAACGTACCTTGGGTTGCGTGATTGTGGAGGCAGATTTTTCTAGCACGTGCCAAAGCTGATCGGGCAGCCTTAAAATCTCCCGTTTTCGCCAGCACCAGAGACAGATTTGCGAGCGGCACCACCAATTCGAGTGCTTCGGGGTCACCGTTTTTCATCGCAACATCGATGGCCGCAGCATGTTTCTCGATTGAGGCTTGGTATTCTTCCAACCAATAATAGGTGATGGCCAAGTTGCTCAGAATTTTTCCGATGGTTTGGTAGTCGCCAGGCGAGGTCTGCTCCAAAATCTCCAATGCCTTTTCATAGGCGACCCTAGCCTCCTCATATTTTTGGGCATAGAAGTGCGTATTCCCCAAATACCAATAAGTCCAGCCAACACGCGTATGGATTTTGCCGAAAAACTGCTCTCTGATTTCCAAGGATTGTTGGTACAGGTCCACAGACTTTTCATATTCTCCCAATCTTCCTGCGGCTTGCCCCATGCACTGCAATAAGACAGCATATTCTGAGGTATCCTTGGCTGCGCTGGCAAGCCACTCCTGGTAGGCGGCATTGTAATAATTTTGGGCGTCAAAGGCGTTTTGATCAAAAAAATAAGCCGACATGCCCTGCATCCTGCGGATGCGCGCGCGTAGCTCAGACCCCTGCTGGTCCATCACAAAGATGATCGAGTCTGCTTTGTGCAAAAATTCCCGCGTCGCCGAGGTGTCCTTGAGGTAATATCCAGCATAGCCCAATCCGAAATAATACTCCCCAAGCAAACGACTGAATGCTGGTGAAGACTGGCCATCAAACGCGGGTAGTTGAGCGCGCAGTGTGTCGGTGGCTGCTTGTGATTGTTTGGCGCGCTCTAGCGTGGACGCATTCTCGAGGCTGGTTTGCAGGGTGCAGTACAAGCCGTCGGCTGACGCGCTAGACTGCCCACGCATCGGGACAGCACTAAGCCATAGGCAAAGCAGCATCAGCAACTGCCTGGTCTTGCCAAGATGTCTCAATTCTAAGGTTGCACCAAACACAGCATAAATTTAGAACGCTTCGTGCAGGTTACAATGAAAATATTCGTCGCTTTTCCAGCGATGCAGTTCCTAAATTCACGGCATGGATGATACTATATTCCAACACAACCGAGTGGCTTCACTACTAGGCATCAGCATGCCGCTCGTGCAGGCGGGCATGGTGTGGTGCGCGGGCTGGGAACTCGCCGCCGCCGTCTCCAATGCCGGTGGCCTGGGCCTCATCGGGGCGGGTAGCATGGACGCAGACACGCTGCGCCACCACATCAGGCGGTGCAAAGCGGCCACGTCGTTTCCATTTGGCGTGAACACGCCTCTCCTGTACCGTCACATCGACAGCCTGATGCAGGTGATCGTGGAGGAGCGCGTGCCCATCGTCTTCACATCCGCTGGCAATCCCAAGACATGGACCGCCGCCCTCAAGGCGCAGGGCATCATCGTCGTGCATGTGGTGTCGAGCGTGAAATTTGCGATCAAAAGCGCCGAGGCTGGCGTCGATGCGATTGTCGCTGAGGGATTTGAGGCCGGCGGCCACAATGGCCGCGAGGAAATCACAACGCTGTGCCTCATCCCGCAAGTGCGGGCCGCCGTTCACCTGCCACTGATCGCCGCAGGCGGCATCGCCTCTGGGGCGTCGATGCTGGCTTGCATGGCGCTGGGCGCAGAGGGCGTGCAAATCGGCAGCCGATTTGTCGCTTCGGAGGAATCTAGCGCGCATCCCAATTTCAAACAAAAGGTCATCGAGACGCCAGCCGATGGTACCATGCTTGCCATGAAAGGACTCACGCCCGTGCGGCTCATACGGAACACTTTTTATGAAGAGATTCGGCAAATGGAGGAGAGTGGCGCCTCTCCCGAACAGCTAGCGGCCCACCTCGGTCGCGGCCGCGCCCGTATGGGCATGTTTGAGGGCGCGCTCGACCAGGGCGAATTGGAAATCGGGCAAATCGCTGGTGCACTGCACAATATCTTGCCGGCAGCTGAGATCGTGCAGCAAATTCTCGATGAATATCTGCAACTCAGGTCACAGATTGGGTATGGCACAGGCAGATTTGGTTAATTTTACCCCGCATTCCCACTAGATATGATTCCAAAAGGTAAAATATTTCACCTCGTCACCACCAAGCGCTGGGAAAAAGCGCTGATCGAGGGCCGTTACAGCCCCGATTCGCTCAAAACGGAAGGCTTCATCCACTGTTCCACTTGGGAGCAGCTGCTGGAAAGTGCTGAGTTGTATTTCAAAGATGAGGAAGAGGTCGTCGTGACCTTCATCATAGAAAAGCACGTGAAAAAGAATTTGGTTTGGGAAAAGGGGCGCAATGACCAAGATTTTCCGCATCTCTATGGTGAATTTCCATTTGCCGCAGTAGAGACGACCAAGGTCTTGCTGCGCAATACCCATGGTAAATTTGAATTGGAAGTAGAATGAGTCAGCACAATATTTTTGTCGAATGGACGGGGAAGGAAACGGAGCTTCTGGGCCACAATCCTGAAGGCCCGACCGTGGTCATGGACAGCAACAAAGAAAAAGGGACGAGCCCGATGGTGATGTTGCTGCATGCTGAGGCTGGATGTACGGCATTGGACGTGATTTCCTTGTTGGAAAAGATGCGTCAGCCACTTACTGGCCTGAAAATCGAAGTTGAGGGCATCAAAGGCGATGGCGAGTTTCCGCGCATCTGGGAAAAAATCCACCTGCGCTACATCATCAGCGGAGACATTGACCCCGAAAAAGCCCACAAAGCCGTAGAGCTGTCGCTGGAAAAATACTGCTCGGTGTCGGCCATGCTGAGCAAGGTTGCCGAGCTCACACATGAAGTGGTCTTGTTGAGCTAGCCTTGCGACGGCGCCCATCAGGAATCAAAGATTCTTCCTTAATTTCGCAGCTGTTTGCGGGTCTACGCCAATGGTGGTATGGACGCGCGCCATTTTGAAAGCCAAATTTCCCGCATGCACTCTCCCGTTTCCTACCACGATATTTTCCCGAAGCGCAAGCCAATGATTGCTTGCATTCACCTGCAAGCGCTGCCTGGCGCACCCTTGTACCGTGGCAGCATGCAGCCTGTCTACGAGCAGGCGATTGCCGAGGCAGAAATGTTTGCCCAGGCCGGAGTCGATGCAATCATCGTCGAAAACTTTCGCGACATTCCATTTTATCCAGACCGCGCACCTTCAGAGACCGTGGCTGCGATGGCGGCTGTCTGTCGCGAGATTGTGCTGCATGCCCGCCTGCCGATCGGCATCAATGTTTTGCGCAATGACGCCGACGCAGCACTGAGCATCGCCGTGGCGGTGGGCGCTCAATTCATTCGGGTGAATGTGCACAATGCTGCCGCGCTCACCGACCAAGGCGTGATCGAGGGCCGTGCCTACGCGACCCTGCGCAAGCGCAACATGCTAGGCGCGCAGGTGCTGATTTTTGCAGACGTGGCTGTGAAGCACGCCGCGCCCATTGCCCACATTCCCCTCGACATCGAAACCCGCGACCTGAGCGAACGATCGCTGGCAGATGCCTTGATCGTGAGCGGAACGGGTACCGGCGCCGCCACGAGCCTGGAAGATTTGCGAATCGTCAAGGAAAATACTCACCTTCCCGTGGTCATCGGCAGCGGTACGACGCCTGCTAACCTTGCTGACCTCAACCGATATGCCGACGGCTACATCGTGGGCAGCCACCTCAAAATCGACGGCAAGGCCGACAATGCTGTCGATCCCGAGCGGCTCAAGTCCTTTTTGGAATTGTATGGCAGGGTCGTGTGAGTTGCGCCCTTGCTGATCGCTTGCCTACTCCCCACTTGTAGCACTCATCGTTTTTCAGCAATTTTGAACATGCGGAATTTCATTGGTTTTGGCCTTTTGCTTTTGAGTTTCATCATTTTCACAACCGTTCAGGCACAATCAACGGTCTTGAACGGCACTTGGTTGGGCAAATTGGAGCAGAGCGGCCAACCCCTGTTTTCAGAGTATCGCTTGCGTTTGGAGCTGAAGCAGGAGGGCACCCGCGTTACGGGCATGTCCTACATCAACGTGGCCGACAATGCTGATTTGTATGCCAAGATGAAGTTGGAAGGGCGTTTTGAGAACGGACTTTTTACCTTTCATGAATTGGAGCTGGTCGACAGTCGGCAAAAGGGCGAATGGGGTTGGTGCCTCAAACGCGGAGAATTGACACTGAAACAAGTCGGCGAATTCAGGCGCTTGCAAGGCCCATGGGAGGGATATCTCGATGATTTTCCCTGCCTGCCCGGCACCATCACGCTTGAAAAGCTCAACCCGCAAGCGAAGCCCGTTGTGACCAATGCACCCGCTGCAAACCCCGTCGATACCAAGGGCGAATTTGGCGTGGTTTTGGGTCGTAAAATCTCGCACCGCAAGGAAATCACAGTGCCCACATCACAATTCAAGGTACAAGTCTGGGACGGAGACAAGGTGGATGGCGACGTGATTTCGCTGCAATACAATGGCAAGTGGCTCGTGCAGAAATACACGATCAGCAAAACCAAGAGGGAATTTGTGCTCGACGTCGTGCCCGGAGCTGAAAACCAGCTCATTCTCTACGCAGAAAATGAAGGTCAATATCCACCCAATACGGCTGCAATCACCTATTTTGATGGGACGCAGGAACGCAGTTTGAGCCTGAGTTCAGACAAATCGACCTGCGGCGCTTTGAAATTTGTGGTGAAAAAGGAGGATTGAGTAACCTCAGTTTAGGATTGGAATTGTGGTCATCCTAGCAAAAATTCGATTTGATCCCGTAGGCACGTCATGCCTACGGGATCAAAAACAATCAACAGCCGCCTAACGCCACAAATACCCGAATTTACAAGGCCTCAAACCGATAGCCCAGTCCTGCAAAATGCGCCAACGTGGCCGCCAAGGTGGGCAACATGCGATCTGCAGCTTTGTCAGAGTCATGCAACACGACCACCGATCCCTCACGGGCATGCTGCATGACATTTTGCGTCACCTGCGCCGTGGACCAGTCCTTGTTCCAGTCGCCAGCGACGACATCCCACATCACGACCTGGTAGTCGGCCCGCAGGCGGCGCGCAGCGCGGATGCCGATTTTGCCATAAGGTGGCCTGAAATAGCGCGGTGCGACACCCGTTGCATCGAGGATCGCTTGCCGACCGAGTGCTGTGTTGATGAGGTAGGTATCGAGCGGAGTTTTCCAGAGATCGAGGTGGTTGAAGGTATGGTTGCCAATGGTATGGCCCGCAGCCTGCACCTTGCGCAAGGTTTCCGGAAATTGCTGCACCTTGTCACCGATGCAGAAAAATGTCGCTTTGGCATTGTAGGCAGCCAACTGATCGAGCACTTGATCGGTGACGCCGGGCGTCGGCCCGTCGTCAAATGTGAGGTACAAGACCTTGTGGTCGCGCGATTTGCGCCACAGCAAACTTGGCCACAGTGCCTGCATCCAACCTGGCATTTGTACTAGCATCATGCAACAAAGATAAGCGCCTGATGCATTGTTCGGATGAATGATTCACAAGTCTGATCTTTATTTCTAGGGTTCATCGATGCTCATTGTATGGCGGAATCCGCATTGCGAAAACTGTGTGTACCCGAAATGACCATTCGGTCGTGAAAAGTGATTGATCGCTTGCCGTGGTTAGATTGAGAATTGAGAGGAATCAACTCTCAATTCTCAATTCCACAGCTTCGCTGCGAGAATACTCAGCCTTTGAAGTCTTCGTAAAAGCAGGTGCGGCATCTCGGCTCGTAGGTGTCTTTTTCGCCGAGTAGCACTTGCGCATCGATGGCGGCTTTGCGGAATGAATAGTTTGCGAGGCTTCCACACTTTTGGCAGATGGCATGCACTTTAGTGACGAATGCGGCAATGGCGAGGAGCGCTGGAATGGGGCCAAAGGGCTTGTCCTTGTAGCCCATGTCCAAGCCGGCCACGATTACACGCACGCCATTGTTGGCGAGTTGGCGCGCGACATCGACGATGCCTTGGTCAAAAAACTGCGCCTCGTCGATGCCCACGACTTTGATCCCGTGGGTGAACAACAATATCTGTTGCGAACTCGTGACGGCAATGATGCCTCGGAATCTCCTATAGAACTTATTGAAAAACGTTTCCTTGGCGACTCACCGCTTAATCTGCAGCAAAACCAAACTCCGATCCAAAGCTTCATAATTCACCGCACCCGCACCCGTCCCGTAGTTTCCGCCTTGCATGACCAGGCGGTAGGTGTAGGTGCCTGGCGCCAAAGTCAAATCTGGAAAGATGATCGGCACCGTCATATTGCCCGTGCCCATATTGTAGGGTGCGCTCACTGGCAAGCCTGACCCGATGGAAGATTCTGTGCGCCATACATTTATTGAATTGCTCACAAAGCCATCGTTGCTGCGTTGCAACCAAATCTGGAAGCGGTTGGAGTTGGGCAATGTGGCGGTGCTGGTCGTGCGAATGGCCACTGTACCCATGACCAGAACGCCGCTATTGTTGACGCCGCTGCCATCGGTGATGGTGATCGATTGCGTGGTGCCGTCGATGATGCAGGCACTCGCGACATCATTGAAGGTCACCAATGGCTGCGAGGTGCTGCGTGCTGTGGTGCCGCCGATGTTGGTGGGCAAGCCCAATGAAGTGGCCAATACAGGTCCGCCCGGCACGGGTGATACCACGTTGGTGGTGCAGGCAATCGCATTTCCTTTCAATTCTTGGTTCACGAAATCACCCGTAAACAGGATCGTGCCGGCAGCGCCGAGCCG
>JANPHP010000091.1:0-13241 GCA_031424495.1 Bacteroidota bacterium
GACTGTGAATGGATGGGCTCCTCATAGGCGATGTCATTGACGAGGAGCTGCGGAGGCAATTTTTCCATCAGCTTTTCAAAAATGCCATTTCCAGGCCAGTAGCTCACGCCGCCGATAGGGATCGGTGGCATGCCGCCACCGCCCATGCGTATGATGGTGCCGTCGCGGTAGATCTTGAGTTGGATCACCTGCTGCGTGCCCACCCGCATGTGAAATGTGATGAGACCGATGTCTGCCCTGCGCATGATGAAAGCTAGGATTTTTGCCCGAAGACGCCAAGTTTTTCAGGCTCAGATTGCGATATTCCCCTACATTTCTTGAAGCAGGGCCACGAGGCGGTCGGGATAGTCGGTGATGATGCCATGCACGCCCATCTTGATGAGCCGACGCATGTCGTCGGGTTCATTGACCGTCCAGGGGATTACTTTCATGTTTTTATTGGCTGCGAAACTCAGCATGTCCTCGTCGACATGCTGAAAAGCCGGGCTCAAGATATTTGGGTAATCGCCAAACTCACTGAGGCGGTTGATGTAATTTTCATCCTCCTCGATGAGTAACGCAAGCTGTATGTCCTGGTTTTGGCGGCGAATCTCCCGCAAAATCTCCAGATCAAAAGATTGCAGGGTGCACTGATAGGTCACTTCAGCAGCCTCCAACTCGGCCAGCACCAACCGCACAAAATCCTTGGGCGCCGGGTTGTACAAGCCGCCCGGCTCGGTCTTGAGCTCAATGTTGAATTTGGGATTGCGGTACTCGTCGCCGGTCGTTGGGTACTGCTCGGCCATGTGCAGCAGCACGGCACTCAGGAGCGGTTTGAAAACCGACATTTTTTGCTGGTTTGGAAAGCGGGGATGCACGCGCATGCCGCAGTCATACTTCATGACATCGGCATAGTCCATTTGGTAGATGTTGTACTGTTTTTCCTCGGCCTCGGTGATCGCCGAGCCGTCGGGCTTGGAGCAAAATTCGTGGGAAAACCAGGCCTCGTGCGACACGACGACTTGGCTGTCGCGGGTCACCACGACATCGAGTTCCAGCGTGGTGGCGCCCAATTCCCAAGCTTTTTCAAAGGCTGGCAAAGTGTTTTCAGGCATGAGGCCACGGCAGCCGCGATGGCCCTGCACATCGAGGTCGATCACCCCCTTGTCACAAGCAGATAGTAGCAAAGTAGCCATGAAAGCAGTCAGCAAAAGTGGCAAACGAAAGGCAGATACGAGCGGATGAAGAGGGCGCATTGTGTGGGCGAAGTATGGGGCAAATATCGATAATTTGGCGTTCAGATGTACGCGACTGCAAGCAACAAGTTTGGTGAAATCAATGCGGCCGATCCAATTGCGCCAATGTGGATGCAAGATGAACAAACGCAATGCAGCCATGAACCCAGTATCAATTTTGCGCAAAGACATTCCGCATGGCCCATAGACCGATACAGGAGACCGTAACTTTGCTGTAAATAAAGATGAGCACATTGATTATGAGCACATTTCAAAAACGCAAAATCGACCTGCTGGTCATTTCAGACATCCATCTTGGCACCTATGGTTGCCACGCGCCCGAGTTGCTGCGCTACCTCAAAAGCGTGGAGCCGACCGAGCTCATCCTCAACGGCGACATCGTCGACATCTGGCAATTCAGCAAGCGATACTGGCCAGCAAGCCACATGCAAGTCGTCGAATACCTCATGCACCTGGCCGCGACAGGCACCCCCGTGCATTACCTCACTGGCAACCACGACGAAATGCTGCGCCGATTTGCAGGCTTCAAAATGGGCGCTTTACAGATCGCCAATAAACTCGTCAAGACGCTGCCCGACGGCAAAAAGGCTTGGTTTTTTCACGGTGACGTCTTTGACGTGACCATGCAAAACTCAAAATGGCTGGCCAAGCTCGGCGGATGGGGCTATGACGCGCTCATCCTGCTGAATCGCGGCGTGAACTTTGTCCTTGAAAAATTTGGAAGGGGCAAGTTTTCGCTCTCCAAAAAGATCAAAAATTCCGTGAAATCTGCGGTGAGTTTCATCAGCAACTTCGAATCGACCGCAGCCGAAATGGCCATTTTTCATGGCTATGACTTTGTCGTCTGCGGCCACATCCATCAGCCGGCGATGCACCGCATCACGACCACAAAGGGCGAGGTCGATTATCTTAATTCAGGCGACTGGGTAGAAAATCTCACGGCGCTAGAGTACCATGCGGGCGAATGGAAGCTCTATACTTTTGACGAAGGTGATGCCGACTTACAAGCTGATGAAGCGATAGAAACCCCGCTGCCGCTCACGAGCAAGCTCATTTTTGAGCAATTGCGCCAAGAATTTGCATTTCCAGAGCCGGCGATGAACTGAGGCTCAATCGTCCTCGGGAATGATTTCATGCACACGCCCGACCTGCCCGTCCATCAATTTTACCTTGATGCCGCGCGAGTGTACGGGCGCACTCGTGAGGATCGCGCGCACGATGCCCTCGGTGAGCGTGCCACTGCGTTGGTCCTTTTTCAAGATGATGTTCACGAGCATGCCCGGCTTGATGTCTGCCCGTCGTGTGCCGTCACTCATCTTTTTTGCGCTGCAAAATAGGCCTGCATGGGGGTGAGGTAATGATCTTGCCAGCCCTTGAAATACTTCTCGCCGTCGCCAGCGGGAATGTTGGTGTGGCGCAGCGTGAACTGGCAACCTTGGGTGCTGTCACGCAGTAAGATCTCGATTTGGCTGTCGTCTGCATCGTCTGGAAACTCACTCGTGCGCCAGCTTTGCAGGATGCGCGATGTCGGTTCCAAGCCCAGCACTTCGCCCGTGATATAGCCATCCCAAGCGGTATAGCTGCTCCCCTCGACGGGCTTCACACTCGCGGCGCCACCGGTAAAGGCAGCGTGCTCCTTGCTGCTGAGCCAGGCGTGGTAGAGATCGTCGGCTTTGACCGGAAAGAGTGCAGTGACGAGGATGGATTCAGGTTTCATGGACAATTCAGATTTGGCTTCAATTTAGAATTTCTAGGTGGTTTTTGCAGGGGCGGATGAATTATTTTCTAGGGCAATCGCTCCCGATATTTAACGCCTTCACTTTTACGCACTAGGAATTCACAGATTGGCAAAAGGTGTCTCGGCAGGTTAGGTGGCCTCGCTTGGCCGATTTGTGATTTTCGTGAAATCTATGAATACTTGAAGCACAGGTTTGGCAAGCGGCCAGCAGCCAAATTCAAGGCTAGTTACGGGTAGTTGCTCAAGAGCCTCGTGAACTTTCCCTACCAATAGGCTGGTCTTCTGGATTCGTGAACTTCTTGAAAAACAGACAACGATTTTCGGTAGAATGAAAATTCGGTGCTGAGCGGTCCCTTTTTGTACCCCGAAAGGAGGTTTCGGGACGCATTTTCCTCTCAAAATACAGGCTTGGGAAGCTGGGGTTTCATGAGCCTTTCTGTCGCTTCCAATGTTTTTCTAGTGTCCTTCTCAGTTTCGCTGAAACAATATATCCCCCAGTTTTATTTGCACCTTCATATTCAACGGCTCCAATTTCTTTGAGCGTTTTGATGTGCCTTTCGACCGTTTTGTAGGGTTTTTTCAGTTTTTCAGCGATCTCAGAGGCTCGTATGCGCTTCTCTTTGAGGATGATCGCAATGATCTCCACCAAAGATGCTTTTAAAGAATCGGTTATACCCTCGCTAGTTCCCTTGACCTGAGCAAGCGCAAGAAGTTTTTCTATTCCCTCACTTATTCCCTCACTATAACTAAAGGGAACAACCACACCTGGAAAAGTTACTGTAACTGTATTGTTATTGACTTTCCAAACAGGTGGCTTGAATCCCAGCTCTTTGCTCGAGAAAGCTTTGGCATTTCCATCCCGAAACCAAATCAACAGCGATTGCCCCAAAATTATTTTCAACTACTGGCAAGTCGATCCTACATTCCGCCTAAATTTAGAACCAAAATCATCACCATGCTCACAGAAGAACAATTAGAGTCTCTGCGCTTTCCGGTAGGCAGGTGGCAAAAGCCCGAGGTCGTCACGGCCGATGATTGGGCTGAGCACCTCGCTACGCTCGCAGGCTTTCCCGCACGTTTGCGCAAGCGGCTTGCCCACGCTAACGATGCACAGCTCGACACCCCCTATCGGCCCGATGGGTGGACGGTGCGGCAAGTGGTACACCACTGTGCCGACAGCCACATGAATTGCCTCATTCGCCTAAAACTGAGCCTCACGGAAGACAAGCCCACGATCAAGCCCTACGCCGAGGAGCTCTGGGCCGAGTTGCCCGATTACATCTTGCCTTTGGAGCCCTCCTTGCGCCTGCTCGATGGCATCCATGAGCGCATCAGCTACCTGCTTACGCACATCACGCCCGCTCAGCGCGCCCGCGAATACATCCACCCGCAGTACCAAAGCATTTTTAGCATCGATCAGGTTGTGTCGCTCTATGCTTGGCATTGCAAGCACCATTTTGGACATGTCGGCTTGGTGGTGGCAAAGCCGCAGTGATGCATTTTAGGCTGCCGCGGCATGAGCGCAGAGGAGCGCTCAAAATTTTGCTTGCTGCCTAAACGTGTGAAAAATCCTAAATTTGCCATACTCCCAATCGCAGGAAACAATGACACCCAATGAAGCACTTTTGATCTTTGAAGCCATGGCAGATGGCTGCTCACCACTTACGGGCGAGGTATTGCCCCATGACCACCTGCTGCTCGACGAGTCGGTGATGGAGGCGGTGCTCATCGCGATCGAGTCCCTGCGCGGCAAGTCCGCATCCGCCACGAGCAAGCCCAGCCGCAACGCAAAACCCGGCAACAGCGCAGCGCAGGCGTTGCCGTTGGAGCAGGTAGACCTACCCGACGAGGACCTGATGACCGCCGTCACACTTTACCGGTCGCTCGACACCAACCCGACCGCCAATCGCATCGCTGCCCTGCTCTGCGGCAACTCCGCCGTAAAAATGACCGAACTCTTGCAGCATCACCTCTTTGGCAAGTATGCCGAACGCTACCAAAAAGCGCAGATCGTGCCTTGGCTGGACGAATGGATTCTGAAAAACAACATCAATCCGCCGACGGTCAAGGAAATCCATCCCTATTTTGCGGAGCCGCACCACAACGCACTTTCCGAGCGTGCCGTGGAGCAGCTCAAGGAAAAAGTGGCCGCCATACCGATCGTGCGAATCGAAGGCCTGAGCGAAGAGCTCGTGGAGCGCCGCAAGACCTTGCCGCGCAGCCATGAACCCTGGCCTGAGGAGGAAACGCGCCTGCTCAAAAAAGCGACCGAATTTACCAATGACCTTCCTTTTCTGAGCCAGAGTTTTGGGCGCAGTGAGCTGGCAATCTCGGCGCAAGCCGAGAAATGGCTGTCACCTTCGGAGACCGAATCCCAGGCTTGATTCGCCGCTCATTCGCCCAGACCTTGTTGCACTTTTTTCGGAAGCTTGGCCTTTACCAATGCATAGGACTGCTTGGCCAAACGCTGGATTTCACTGGCCGTAAAAAGCGTGATGTCGCTGATATAGATCCATTTGTGACGCGCGAGATAGGGAGCGGGCTTGCACCCGGGCCGCGCAGCAAGTTCCTCAAATTCCTCATCGGCCACCTTGAGCGATGCTGTGATCGGTAGCTCGTCGGGGCAGGTGACCAGAAACATTTTGCCGCCGATGCTGAAGCAAAGGTCATGCTCCCACTTGATGTCTTGGGTCACGTGGGGAAATGAAAGGCAAAGCGCTTGCAGCTGTGTGAGGTCCATTTTCAAAAATAGACTTCGGGTACTGACGTTCCAAACAGAAAATGTGTAAATTGTCGTAATAAGAAGGCAAGGTTCACCTCGAACGACAGCCCTAGGCCAATTGCGGAAAATTTATGAATCTGAAAATTGCGAGCAGCTACTTTTTGGCCATTGTCATGCTCCTTGGAGGCGTGGCTCACTTCTTGAGGGCCGAGTTTTTTGTGGCTTTCATGCCCAATACCTTTCCCTACAAAGATTTTTGTGTGGCAGCATCTGGTGTCGCGGAGATCGTGCTGGGCATCGGCCTCCTGATTCCTCGTTTCCGCACGATGGCCGCAGCCGGAGTGCTGATCATGCTCGTGCTGTATTTCCCGCTGCATATCGTGGACTTGAATCGCTATATCCCCAGGGTCGGCAGCAAAGCGGTGGCTTGGATCCGATTGCCGATCCAAGTGCTCTTGATCTGGATGGCCTATTTGGCGACACAATGGGAAAAGCGGTGAGTTGGTCGTGGGACCGATGAGCGGTAGCGCAGACAGTCACCTTGCCGCACATCGATCGGGTTTGTTGCGCGCTCAGATGGCTCGCTGTTCATGACGATTCAGGCGCTAAAAACACCCGTTCGATTCGCAAGTAGTCCTAAACCAATTACTTGCGTTTGGAAGCTGATGAAATTATTTTGATTATTGTATTGGAAATAATGCGGTGAGGCCGCCTAGAATAGCAAATCCCTAGTACTTGGGGATATTTTGATTCACTTGGTTGTATGAGTATGGAAATAAGATTGCACCTCGGCATATTTCTTGCCTTTTGCTTGGTCGCCGTAGGCATGCTACATGCGCAAAGCCCGGCAGCATTGGACAAACTGATGCAGAAATATAGCCATGAACAACTGGCCGAAATCAAGCTGAACACGCATTATAAATACGTGAGCATGCTCCTTTTTTATGCTGCATCCTTCAGGGTCACAGAAAATGGCATTGATCGTGCGGCTACTGAACAGGAAATTGGGCTCATCGACTTGGATGCCTACAATACCCTGCGCCAAGAAAAGACCGGCATTGTGGTTCATGATGCCGACTTGGGCAAGGACATCGTGCTGCTGAGCCGCTTTGAGTTTGAAAAAATGGTACTCGCCCAGCTCAACGAAGTGGATCGGGCTGCCTATCTTACTTACAAGGATCAAGCCCAATCGGGTGCTTCAAAATCCACAGACAAATGAGGAGGGCACGCAAGATGGAAAAGCAAAACAATTTTTGGTTTAAGCATTTGTCATTCGGGCTGGTGTTGATCATGTGGGCCTCGGCGTCCTTTTCGCAAACCTATACGCACCCTACAACGGGCGTGCAAAGCACTTACAATGGAGCCTGCTTGGTTTCCACATGCTCAGGCACCTATTATGACAATGGCGGTGCTGGCGGCAACTACGCCGCAAACGTCAACAATATCTACCGCACGTTTTGTCCCAATACTGCAGGCAATTGCATGCGTGCAACATTCACGAGCTTCTCGATGAATGACACTTACTTTCTTTGCTTTGGGCCCAACAGTTGCTGCGACTATTTGCAGATTTTGAATGGTCCAGCACAAAACAGCCCCGCATTGTACAACAATTGTACATCGAGTCCGGGCACAATCACCTCGACCGATGCCAGTGGTTGCCTCACCTTCAGATTTGTATCTGATGGATCGGTGCAGCTAGGGGGCTGGGCGGCTACGCTATCTTGCGTCGCCTGTGCAGGCGGCCCCGCCGGCAACACCAACGCTGATTGCAATTCTGCGACTCCCGTGTGCAGCAACGTATTGCTGAGTGACGCTTCCGGTGGCCCCGGCATCAATGCCGAGGGCTGCAGCGGCTGCAATACTTCAGAGGTTTATACCAATTGGTACCGCATTCAGATCGCAACGAGTGGCACGCTTGCATTCACCATCGACCCCAATACCAACAGCGACGATTTTGATCCTGTGGTCTATGGCCCCAATACAACCTGCGGCGCCTTAGGGTCCCCGGTGCGTTGCTCCTACGCAGCGAGCGCCGGCAATGGCAACACTGGCCTCGGAAATGGTGCCGTCGACAATTCAGAAGATGTCGCAGGCGACCAATGGGTCTCACCACTCAATGTGACAGCTGGCCAAACATATTACATCTTGATCAACGGTTGGTCGGCAGCCTCTGGCGCGAACGGATTCCAACTTAGCTGGACGGGTACCGCCACCCTCAATTGCTCAGTTTTGCCGATTGAGTTGCTTGGCTTTGCAGGCAATTATGAAAATGGCATGGTCGACCTCAACTGGAGCGTGGCAGGAGAATTTGGCCTGAAAAACTACATCTTGGAGCGCATGGCGCCAACTGGCGACTGGCAGGACCTTGCAGGATATGAAGCAGCTGGCAGCCAAAGCACCTACCTCTACACCGATGCGCGGCCGTGGCCGGGCAGCAACCACTACCGCCTGCGCCTCGTGGCGCAAGATGGTGCAATCACCTGGAGCAATGAGGTCGAAGTGATGGTGCCAGAGAAAAGCAGATTCACCCTCTGGCCAAATCCTGCAACGAACCTCTTGAATGTGGAAGTTTATGATGTGAGAGGCATCTCAGGCGATTTGGTAGTCGTCGATGCCAAGGGAAATGAGGTATTCAGGCGCAACCTGCAATCGGCAAGCAACCTGCCGGTCGTCGAGCAATTTTCGTTACAAGAACTGTCGGCAGGACTTTATTTTGTACGGTTTGGAGACAAGGTGCAGTCCTTTCAAAAGCACTGAATTTGGCCACGTGGCTTGCGGATGCTGATGGATCCACACCATGCGCTAGCAAATTTGCTGGGGCACGTTGCACAGATTGCAAGCTTACGTTGGCAGGGCAGAATTCCTTACCGCAAAAACGCCACCATTTGGTCCAAATCAGGAAAGTACTTGGTCAGAATGAGCGCCTTTTTTTCATAGCTCGCTGCCATCAAAGAAAATGTCGGATAGACGTGCTCGGCTAGTCCGATTGCCATCTTGGTCACGCCTTTTTCTTTGAGCTTCTCCTGAAACGGCCCCACCGTCCACTCCTGCTGATCCATGCCAATGACCCAAAGACCATTGAGTTCCAAGTAGACATAGGGTAGTTTTGTGTGCTCGATGATCGCAAAGATGTCTGGGTTAGACAGCTCCGTGATGTATTGCTCGAGTTGCAGATTGCCCTTGGGCTCCACAATCAAAAAGGGATATTCACCTGCCGTATGGACCGTGATGAACTCGGTATCGATATAGACGCGTGTCATATTTCAAGCTGGTAAAAGCGTTGCCAATGAGGAAATGTCACTAGGGGGATGCATCACGCAATAACCATCAACCCTGGATTTGCACCGATTCCCAAGTCTGCATGGCCCATTCACGATCGGTCTCGGCATCAAAATAGTAGGCGCCTTGCGCCACCTCGGTGCCGATGATCGTGTAGCCATAGAGCACTTTGTAGGCACGGCCTTCATCAGACTCTTCCACCAAAAATCCTAGGCGAGTGATGCCATCTGCCTGATTGTCAAAATTTTCCAAAGTCGGCATCTCGCTCTGATCGCGGTCACTGATGAAATCGCGGTGAATGGAGACGACCTCATCGGGCGCCTTGTCTGAGAAGTCCCAGATCGCCAAACGTACAGTTCGGCCCTCGACCGTAAAAACGGTGTCGCCCTCATCCTCCTCATAGCGCTCAAACAGCCCTGAGATCTCGATATGCCATCCGCCACCCAATTGCTGCGCCTCAATCGCATCGCTGCCTCCGAATTGGAAGTCATCGGCTGCTCGCCACTCAGCCGTTGCATCTTCACGCTCAAAAGCACTGCCGATCGGGGCCGAGAGCAGGGGCTCGATCGATGAATCGATCATCAAGATCGCCGCCGGCTGATACAAGCCAGAGTTGTCGGGATTGTCGACGTAGGCTTGGCTCTCATCGCCAGTAAAGACCCGCCAACCGCTGTCTTGTGGGTCCATGGGCGATTCACGGTACATGAAACAGATTTTTTCTTCCTCTTCCGCGACACGTTTGGTGGCGATGATGAATCCGGCGGGGATGGGAAGGAGCGTGGAGGCGTCGTTTTTCATGGCGCAAAGATTGGAAAAAGGCTCGAGACCCACCGATAAAAATGCCCATTCGCAGCGAAATCCACTAATTTTGCAGGAATATGAAGCGTTTTCTCTCCCTGTTTTTGATTTTGGTCGCGGCGATGTGCACCGCGCAAGCGCAGCAGGTTTTGCGCCAACAGCTGATCACTTCCATCAGCGCTGCCCGCATGGACTCCATGCGCAAGGAGCAGCATGTGCCGCGGCGACTCGCGCCTGTGCGCTATGGCGTCGATGTGTATGAGATTGAGTACCGCACGACTTGGTGGGATGGCAGCCCAGTGATGGCCTCTGGCTTTTACATCGTGCCCCACGATTGCAAGGAAGCGATCCCGATGATGAGCTACAACCACGGCACGCGCTTGCACCGCGCCCGTAGCTTCAAGATGGGCGGTGAAGAGGCGATTTGCGCCTTTTTTGCTGCCGATGGCTACGCCGTCGTCATGCCAGACTACCTCGGTTTGGGCACGGGCGACCGCTTGCCCATCTACATGCATGCCGAGACGGAGGCTACAGCCACCGTCGACATGCTCGTGGCCTGCAAAACCCTGAGCAGCAGCCTGGGACTGCAGCACAATGGCCAATTGTTTCTCACAGGTTACTCGCAAGGCGGGCATGCCTCCATGGCTACCCACCGCTACTTGCAAGAGCATCCCGAGCGCAACTTGCACGTGACGGCGAGCGCGCCCATGTCGGGTGCCTATGACATGGTGGGCGTGCAGGGCGAGGTCATCGACAAGCCCTATGGGCATCCCGGCTACCTTCCCTTTTTGTTGCTGTCTTACCAAGAGGTCTATCAACTCGTGCCAGACAGCGGCGCATTTTTCCGCGAGCCTTACAACAAAACGCTGCCGCCATTTTTTGACGGGCTCCACAAGCTGAACGAGGTCAATGCGATCATGCCGCCCGTGCCGGCTGCGGTATTGAGTCCTGAATTGTTATTGGCCTACAAAACCGACCCCGACAACACACTGCGCAGTGCGCTGCAGGAAAATAGTTTACTCGATTGGGCACCGACAGAGCCCACCTTGCTCTGCTATTGCAAGGCCGATGAGCAGGTGATCTACCGCAACGCCTTGGTTGCGCGCGACAGCATGGAGGCACTGGGTAGCACCGTCGTGCATACCCGCATGGCTGGCAAGCGCTTCGGGCATGGCGTCTGCGCATTGTACGCATCGATCTACACCAAAATGTGGTTCAACAGCTTCAGAAATGGCAGCGCCAAAGGCAAGTCTGGGCCAGCTTGGGACCGATTTTTGGTGTCGCTCAGCAAAATGACCTACCACAAGTCCAAGGACAAAAAGCAAAAGCACGCCAAATAAGAAAACAGAACGCGTTACTGCGCGTTATTGAGAAAAACAGCAGCCTTGGAATCTGAAATCCGCACATATTTCCCACCAGACCACGGGCCGATTTACGCCGAGACGCCCATGCATTTGCACGATGGGCAGTGGTTGATTGAGCCTTGGAATGCGATCTCGTCGCTGCTCATTGTCGCACCGGCCCTTTATTTTCTGTGGCAATTGCGGGGGCGCTATGCGGCCAACCTGTTTCTCACCTTGTGCATACCACTATTGGTTGCAGGTGGCATGGGCAGCACTTTGTTTCACGGCTTGCGCACCCAGCCCTTCTTTTTGCAACTCGATGTCTTCCCAACGATGCTGCTTTTTCTAGCGATCACGGCCTATTTCTGGGCGCAAGCCCTGCGCAATTGGTGGTGGGCGCTGGTGATCATGCTGTTGTCGTTTGGCGTGATGTGGATGGGATATCAATATTTGCCCAGCGGGATGCGGGTGAATGTCGGCTACTTTTTACGGGGCACGTTCTTTTTCTTGCCGCTCATGATCGTCTTGCTGCGCACGCGATTTCGGGGGGCGGGCTGGATATTTGGGTCCTTGGCGGCCTTTGGGGCAGCCTTGGCGTTTCGGTATGCCGACAAGCTCACGGTCGATATCTTCCCGATGGGTTCGCATTTTCTCTGGCATTCGGCTACGGGGATCGGCGGCTTTTTGATCGCGGAGTATTTGCTGAAGAATGCAGGTTCGGTGAAAAAGGCGAATGCTGCCAACAATACCTTTGAGACCAATCTCGATAGCGTGCATTGATTAGAAAGAAAAATGGAAAGCGCATCTTATACCGTGAGTTCCGACAAATCCCGCTTGGATATAGGCTATATCCACGCCTTCCTCCGCAGCAGTTATTGGGCCAAGGGAATACCAGTGGCAGTGGTGCAAAAGTCAATTGAAGGATCGATGTGTTTTGGGATTTACCAATGCGAGCAACAGGTCGGCTTTGCAAGGCTGATCACCGACCAGGCGACATTTGGCTACTTGGCGGATGTATTTGTAGATGAAAACCTGCGTGGTCAAGGCCTCGGCAAAATGCTCATCAGCCAAATCATGTCCCTAGACTTCATGCCCCACCTGCGCAGCACCCTCCTCGGAACGCGCGACGCCCACAGCCTCTACGCCCAATATGGATTCACCCCACTCAAAGCCCCAGAGCGATTCATGCAGATCAGTCGTCCCACAATCTATGAATAATTGACAATTGACAATGGATAATGGACAATGTCGAGTTTGCAAGTTGAAGTGAGTTTTTTGCTATTGGCCACCACTAAAACTGCTACCTGCTACCTAATACCTAATACCTAATACCTAATACCTAATACCTACTACCTCAATTCCCAATTCTCAATTCTCAATCCCCCCCAAAAATGAAAACGCTCTCCCAAATCTGTGTTTATTGCGCGAGCAGCACCAAGATTGCTGACAAATACTTCCAAACAGCCGATGCTTTGGCTGAGGTCTTGTCCGCCAACAACATCACCCTCATCTATGGCGGCGGCGCTGTCGGATTGATGGGCCGCATGGCCGACCGCATGCTGGAAAAGGGCGGCAACGTGATCGGCGTGATACCCGACTTCATGACGGCGGTCGAGTGGGAACACAAAGGCGTGACGCAAATGCAGGTGGTCATGGACATGCACCAACGCAAGCGCCGCTTTTTTGAGGGCACCGACGCCATCGTCGCCTTGCCAGGCGGCTGCGGCACGCTCGAGGAATTGCTGGAGGCGATCACATGGAAGCGCCTCGGATTGGTCACAGCGCCCATCATCATCGTGAACACCGACGGTTTTTACGATCCGCTCATCGCCATGCTCGACCGCTGCGTCGAGGAGAATTTCATGCGCCCCGAGCACAAACAAATCTGGCAGGTGATCACCCACCCCTCCGAACTGCTGCAAGCCATCGAGGATGCCGCCGAATGGGACGAAAATGCGATCCAAACCGCCAAAGCTTGAGTGCTTCAGGGCAATCGCATGAAAATCATACCTGCAAAAGTATCTCCCTGTAGTTGTCGTTGAGTGCCGCGATTTGGCGCTTGGTGTTTGTGCTGCCTTTGGTTGCATTTTCTCTTTTGATCATGTTGAGTGCAATCCTTCTGATGA
>JANPHP010000092.1:0-4077 GCA_031424495.1 Bacteroidota bacterium
CAAAAATCCCCCTCAAGCAGCCATCTTGCGCAGCGCCCGCATCGCCAGCCATAGCATGAAACTCGTGAAGGCCAGCATGATCGCAAAGCCTTGCCAGACCATGGGATCTTCGGGTTTGCCCGCAAAGAGTGCGCGCGAACACTCGACGACATAATAAAAGGGGTTGAATTTAGCGGCGGTTTGCAGCCACTGGGGCGCGGTTTTGTTGATAGGGATCAGGATGCCCGACAACAGCGTCACCGGCAGGTAAAATGTATTGGTGATGGAGGCGAGGGCGCCCTCGTCTTGCACGGTGAGCGAAATCGCGTAGGAGGCCGACGACATGCAGATGCCGATCATCATCACGAGCAGCATTGAGAGCAGGAGTCCGCCGATGGGGACGACGAGGCCGAAGAAATAGGCCACGACGAGCAATAGGATGCTTTGCAGGAGCAGGGTCACCAATTGATTGGCGACGAGGCTCACGATGATGCTGAGCCGCGAGGCGGGCGTCACGAGCCACCGCGCGATGATGCCCGTGCGAATCTCGTCGATGAAGCTGAAGCCCGCAAACAAGCCGCCCATGCCCATGATGATGAGCATGCCGGGCGTGAATTCCAGCACGGTCTGCGCCATGCTCTTGGGTTGCATGAACTCATTGGGCATGTTTTTGAGTAAGGGCATGTAGAGCAGCAGATAGAGGATGGGCTGCAAGAGACCTATGAGGAGCCACATAGGCTCCCGCATCGTCTTTTTGAGGTGGCGCATGAAAAGCAGCCAAGTTTCTTTGAGGAGGTTCATGGCAATTTATTCTTTTCCCGAATTGCGGAGTGAGCGGCCTGTTTGTTGTAAAAAGACGTCGTCGAGCGAGGGCCGTGACAGGCCGATGGTCTGCACGGGGATGCCTTCCTTGTCGAGCATGCGCAGCACCTCTGCGAGCATCGCGCCGCCATCCAAAACATAGAGATGGAGCTTGAAGTCTTGGTGGATGATTTTTTGGACGAATGAAGCGTCGCCAAACAAGGTCTTGGCGCGCTCGGCCAAGGCCTCGTGGTTGAAACCGACGGTGATGCATTCGCCGCCCGTCTGCCGCTTGAGCGCTTCGGTCGTGTCGAGGGCCACGATCTCACCGTGGTCGATGATGGCCACGCGGTCGCAAAGGTTGTCGGCTTCTTCAAGGTAATGCGTGGTCAAGAAGATGGTCATACCTTCTTGCTTGAGCCGCACGATTTCCTCCCAAAAGTAGGCGCGGCTCTGCGGATCCAAGCCCGTCGTGGGTTCGTCGAGAAAGACGATGGTTGGCTGATGCACGATGCCCAGGGCGAGGTCCAGCCTGCGTTTTTGACCGCCGGAGTAGGTCTTGGCGGTGCGCTCGGCGAACTCTGTCATCTGAAACCGGGTGACGAGGTCTTGTGCCTGCTTGGCGGCTTGCGCTTGCGAGACGCCATAGAGGCGCGCTTGCAAGATCAAGTTTTCGTAGGCATTGGAGAATGTATCGGTGCCGCCGGCTTGCGAGACATAACCGATGCATTCGCGCACTTTTTGGGGATGCAGCAGCAGGTCATGGCCCACGACGGTGGCATCGCCTGCGGTGGGGGCGAGCAGGGTCGTGAGCATTTTGAGGGTCGTACTTTTTCCCGCGCCATTGGGCCCGAGGAAACCAAATATCTCGCCGCGATAGACCTCAAGGTCCACGCCCTTCACGGCCTCCACGGTCTTTTGCGACTTGCCCCGCCCTGAAGTATAGGTCTTCGTGAGGCGAGAAGTACGCAGGATCACATTTTCCATGTTGACAATTCCAGTAATGCGGGTGAATGTAAAACCAAGCCCTGCAAAAGTAACCAAAAGATAGCGCCATGCCCTCATTCCCAAATTGAAAAACCGCAGGGTCCGCAGAGCGCGCGGAGCCATCTTTGCTCTCTGCGAACGCTGCGAACCCGGCGGTTCTATCAGAAGGCTACTGCATTTCACAAAATGCAACAGCCCAAAGTATGCAAACAAAATCAAGGACTTACAGAATGCCAAGGAATACGTTCAAAGCCCAAGCAACCATCCCCAAATCAAAAAGCCTCCCGCAGAAAGCCCCAACAACTGCTAACTGCTAATTTCTAACTCAAAACTCCTCTATCATTCTCCTTCTTCCTCTTCAAACTCCTCTTGCAATTGATTTTCCTCCAATTTGATATTGTGGAACTGGGCAAACTTCTCCTGCTTTTCTTGGAAATTCTTATCCACGATGCCCTCGGCAGTTTGGATCTTGACGAGGACTTCTTGCATGAAAGTCATGTCGGGTTCATCGGCGTAAAGCTGATCGATCACCTTGCGGTAGTCGGTATCCATGGTTACAGCATAAAATGCAAACAGCTCAGATGCAGCTTGCTTGAGCCCAAACTCATTGGGGATCGTCTTGAGGTTTTTGAGATTGTCTTTGGCCGAATTTGCGGTTTCAATGATCACTTCCAACTGATCGACCGCCACGGATTGATCCTCAGGCAGTGCGGAAAACATGTCGATGAGTTTGAGCAACTCGGTGCCAATGCGGTTTTGCTCGCTCACGATGTAGTCATTGTACTTGACCGGATCAGTGATCTTGAGCGATTGCGCTTGCATGGCGGTGAAGCCGACGATCAACATCAGCAACAGAACAGATTTCCTAAGCATATTCTGAGTCATATAAAGGTGTCGTATTCAAGAACAAAATTCCCCGAAATTAAGCATTTGGCGGGAATAGCAAGGGCAATCAAATAGCGGGCCAAAAATCAACCAATGGTTGAGTCCTCAGTTTATTGGAACCAAGTATTCGCCATTCTGCCAATGCAGGGCTCGAAAAGTGGCGGTTTGCACATCGCCTCCCGGCTGTTGCCATTTCATCTGAAGGTCAAATGCATCCAATCCTGCCGGATAGGGCAATGAAATCGGATACCCCGTACTCTGTGCCAAAGCCGACAACAAGACCTTGTGGTAGATTTGGGAATCGGTACCGTCGTCGATCCTGAAACTGAGTTCGTTGGGAACGGGCAAGCGTCCAGGTCCCACGGCGACCAAGGAAATCTGCACATGCGGCTGCCCTTCGAGCATCTCGGGCAGCACTTTGATCGCTATTTTGGCCACCTGTGCTGTCTCAGGCGCTCGGGCCTCACCCAAATAAGCCAATAATCCTTGCCGCGCGTGGCGATAATGGTAGTCAAAGGTCATTCGCCCATAACCACCTTCGCCCCAACCCATGCCCCAAGAATTCTTGAAGATAAAACTGCTGTCTTGGTAGCCCACAATCAGCACAGTATGGAATGCCTTGGGACGATGCTTTTCTTTGGCCGCGCCGAGTTGCCACTTGCCCTTGAGCCAATCTTTGGGGCAATATTCGTAGGTGACGACGATGCCTTTGATTCCTTCATTGAGCAGGGAAACGATTTTGCTGGGCGAGTTGATCTTGGCGGCGTCTGCGATGGAGAGCACGGAGCCTTCGGGGCAATAATAATGCGTGTAAGATGCATGTTGCATGGTATCCATCATCGAGTCGGCGCGCAACAGGCCTTTGCGCTCGAGCATGTATTGGTATAGGGTCACAAATGCCCCCGAACCTTCATGCTCCCGTTCGTGGAATTTGAGGGCCTCGGCATTCAAGCGGGAGGGCACGCCTGTAAACGATTCCATCATGTCGCAAACGGCATAGGCCGGCGTCTTGGGACCTAAAGGCAGCTGGCGAACCGCGCTTTGATAGGGGCGATAGTCCACCGCATTGGAGGGGAATGATGGCTGCGAGAGCTGTCCAAGCAAAGCAAAGATGGGGGCGAATAGCAGGAGTAGGAAATCATTCATTACCAACAAAACTGCGCAAATTCCCCCAAATCCCAGCCGAGAATTTTACAGGCCCGCAGCATCGTTTCCTCAGGGCTGGCTTCGAAATCCATGCTCTGTTGCGTGAATGGATGCACGAAACTGAGCCGCCAAGCCATCAATTGCATCGATGTCATGCCAAACTCGCGCTCCCACATGTGGTTGTGGTGGCGGTCGCCACGCTTGCGGTCGCTCAGCACCGGGTGGCGCTCGTGTGCAAAGTGGCGCCTGATCTGGTGCATGCGGCCTGTATGTAGGCGG
>JANPHP010000093.1:0-6907 GCA_031424495.1 Bacteroidota bacterium
AAGCTCTACATCGGCGGCGCATTTCCCCGCACGGAGTCTGGTCGCTTCATCGGCTTCAAAGGCGCCGACGGGCAGCTCCTCGCCAACTATTGCAGGGGCTCGCGCAAGGACTTCCGCAATGCGGTCGTCGCTGCACGCAAGGCATTTGATGGCTGGGCAAACCGCACGCACTTCAACCGCGGCCAAATCCTGTACCGCATCGCCGAGATGCTGGAAGGCCGTCGCGCCCAATTTGTCGCCGAGCTCATCGACCAAGGCCAAAGCGCTTTGGCGGCAGAGACCGAAGTCACAGCCGCCATCGACCGCATGGTCTACTATGCCGGCTGGTGCGACAAGTATCAGCAGGTCTTCAGTTCGGTCAATGCTGTCTCGTCCAGCCACTTTGACTTCTCGATGCTAGAGCCGATGGGCGTGATCTCGGTCTTTGCGCCGCAAGACACGGGTCTGCTCGGCATCGTGTCGGTGGTCGCGCCGCTCATCGCCGGCGGCAATGTCGCCATCGTGCTCGCCAGCGAGAAATTCCCGCTGAGCGCCATCACGTTTGCCGAGGTGATCAACAGCAGCGACGTGCCCGGTGGCGTCGTGAACGTGCTCACGGGCTATCAATCCGAACTCAAAGACCACTTCTCGACCCATATGGATGTGAACGCCATGGTCTATGCCGGCAGCGATAGCGCCATGATTGCGACCCTGCAAAAAAATGCAACCCACAATGTGAAGCGTATCCTCGTCAACAAAACCGCTGACTGGTACGACGATGCGGCACAAAGCCCCTACCTCATCTCGGAGGCCCAGGAAGTGAAGACGACCTGGCACCCGGTTGGAGTGTGAGTGCGCGTGTGAGAGCGGGAGGATGGGTGCGGGGGAGTAAAATGGAATCTGATTTGCAAATGCGCTGGCCTTGTGGTCGGCGCTTTTGTTTTTGGGGAATTTGGTTGGTGGATTGCTTAGCGCCTTGCATTGTGTAGATCGTCCATTACGGTCCTATTGGGGGAAAATAAAGGAGCAAACTGCAAGAAATCGATGAAAATCATTGCCTTTACGAGAATTTCGGGGCGAATGCAGCGATGGTCACTATGGATCGCTAAAAAATCCTGAACTTGCCGCTGCAATCATGGAATCCACCCCCAAAAGCTCCCGCATCAAGGTCATCGGCCGCATCGCAACTGGCGTCGTCGTGCTTGGCATTCTACTTTGGGGGCTCACCTACGGCCGCTGGGAATACTTGAGCTACCGCCACGCCACTGAGATGGAGCGCGTAGCTGTCTTTGAGTTTGAGGCGGCACAATTGCCGTTCACCACGATTTTGCGCGCAGATGACATCGCGCAGATCAAAGTCTTTGCCTACAATTCAGAAGCTGCGGAAATCTTCCTGCGGGATCAACATGGGAATAAGTGGCTCATGGCCCTGCAGCGCAGCCCCGACGGCACGAGCTGGACGGCCTATCACGATGGCGGCTGGCAAATCGGCATGATTCACTCAGCAATCGGCGGCGGCCCACAACGCGCATGGTACTGGTACTGAGTCCCCCCTGATCATGCGTGAGGGTTGTGGCGGGTGTGCAACAGTCGTCGCGCGGCCGCGCGAGGACCGTAGCCCAGAGCAGCCCGACCCGCCAGCGCGGCGCTGAATAGCGGGACACGCCCAAACTGCCTGCTTGCTGCACCCAAACCGACGACGCTACCGTCCGATGCCGTGGAGAAACAAAAAATTCTTCAATGTAGCGCAAAGTGCCAATATTTTTGACGAATTTTGTGGCGTTTTGGATTGATGTATTTGGAAAAGAATCAAGAATCGCCATGGGTAAGTTGCTGATCCAGTTTCTATTTGGGCTTTTTGTGCTATTGTCGCCGGCCTGGAGCCTCGCGCAGCGCACGCTTGGTGGCACCATCAAAGATGAAAAGGGCAAAGGCATTGCCTACGCGCGCATCATGGTCAAAAACACGACCAACGGTACGGTTACTGATACCACGGGCCACTTCTCGCTCAAAACGAAGACTGCAGGCCCCGACACGCTGGTGATCAGCTACCTCGGCTACCAAACCAAGATGATCCCCATGGATGCCGCAGGCGATCAAACTGGGCTCGTGATCGGCATGCGTGAGGTGGAATCGACGGTAAATGATGTGGTGATCATGGCGGGTACGATCGAGGCCAGCAACGAGAGCGCTGTCGCTGTGCTCAAGCCGCTTGATATCGTGACGACGGCTGGTGGTCAAGGAGATATCATAGGGGCGATCCAAACCCTGCCAGGCGTGCAACGCAATGGCGGTGACCAAACGGGTCTCATGGTGCGCGGCGGGGACGTGAGCGAGGCGGCAGTGATCGTCGATGGTACCATTGCCCAAAATGCATTTGGCAGCTCGGTGCCAGGCGTGTCGCAACGCAGCCGCTTTAACCCATTTTCTTTCAAGGGAACGGCCTTCAGCTCAGGCGGATACAGCGTGCGCTATGGGCAGGCGATGTCGTCGGTGCTGGACTTGCAGACGACCGATGTGGTGGACAAAAGCAACCTGAACTGGACGGTGATGATGGCTGGCTTGGGCTTGTCGGGAGCAAAGAAATTTGACAAGAGTTCGCTGGAATTCAGTGCATTCTATACCAACTTGAGTCCTTTTTTGCTGATTGTGAAGCCGAATGTGAAGTTTTATGCGCCGCCGCAGGGCCTTGCGGTATCTGGGCGCTACGTGGCGCAGACTGCCAAGGAAAAGGGCATGTTCAAGATCGGATTTCAGCAGAGCTACAACAAGACTGGCATCACGATCCCCAACCCTGCACTTGCGGGCGACAAGATCAATTTTTTGATTGAGAACAATTACACCTCCTTGGTGGCGAGCTACCAACAATGGCTCAAACCCTCATTGAAGCTTTTTACGGCTGCCGCATTCAGCAATAATACCGACGACATCAGCTGGGGGAATTTTCCCGTCGCGCGCGACGACCATCGCTTGCAGGGCCGCGGTGAGGTGTTGTGGCTACCCAAGACGCGCCTGAGCTTGCTGGTCGGCACGGAAGTGCAGCAATATCGTTTCTTGCAAAAATTTGACTCGCTCGCGGGTAGTTTCCAAGAACTGATGCCGGCCGGCTATGTCGAAACGCAATTCAAGCCCAGGGGCTGGATCGGTTTCAAACTGGGTGGGCGTGCAGAATACAGCACTTTGCTGGGCAGGGGCAATATCGCACCACGCGCATCGGCGGCCATTAAGACGGGCGAGCACAGCCAAGTCTCGCTCGCAGGCGGCTATTTCTATCAGTCTGCGCAGCCGCAATACCTTCTACAAGGCTATCGCCCCGATTTCCAGCACAGCATACACGCGCTGCTCAATTACCAGTGGATGCGCAACGACCGCACCCTGCGCCTGGAGGCTTATTACAAAAAGTATGACAAGCTGATCTTGGAGAATGGCGTCACCTTTTTCCCCAACCAATTTCGCTTCTATTTCGGACAGGTAGACAATGGCGGTGAAGGCTATGCGCAAGGGATCGACCTCTTCTGGCGCGACCGCAAGTCCATCAAAAACTTTGACTATTGGGTTTCCTACAGCTATATCGATACCAAGCGGAAATATCAGAACTATCCTGAGGCGGCGATGCCAGACTATGTTTCCACGCACAACCTGAATGTGATTACGAAGTACTGGGTGGAGAAATTGCAGTTGAGCATCAACATGAGTTACAACTATGCGAGCGGGCGGCCGTATTATGATCCCAATGCAGGAGAATTTCTATCTGGACGTGCACCCGATTTTCACAACCTCTCGCTCAGCGCAGCCTACCTGCGGCAGATCAAAAAAGTATTCATGGTCGCATTCATGGGTTTTGACAACATGCTCAACCAAAAAAATGTGCTCGGCTACCGCTACTCCAACGATGGACTCTCGCGCTACCCTATCCTGCCACCGATCTACAGGTCGCTGTTCCTAGGATTCAATTTCTCATTGTCCAAATTCAATAAAGACGAGTTATAATCACATGAAAATGAAGTTTACAAAATCACTTCTTGCCGCGCTCACGCTGCTGCTCGCCACGGGCTTTGCACAGGCGCAAACCCTGGAGGAGGTCATCGCCAAAAATCTCCCCAATGTAAATCCGATGAAGCCCGTGGGCGAACTGATGGGCACGATGGCGCAGTTTGACTTGGCAGCTGCGCAATTTCCTGAAGAATGGGCTGCCAATTATTATGCTGCCTACGCAAAAGTCAACACGACTTATGCCATGGAAGATGCCGCACAAAAAGATCAGCTGCTCGACGAGGCCGATATCTACTTGGCGAAGGTCAAGGAACTCGGTGCCGACAAGTCGGAAACCTTTATCCTCGCAGCCATGCTCGCCAATGCCCGCCTCGCTGTAGACGGTCAGAACCGCTGGCAAAAATATGGAGCCATTTTCTCTGAAAACCTCGAGAAAGCAAAGGCGCTCAACGCCGACAATCCCCGCATCTATTACCTCAAGGGTACGTCTTTGTTTTATACACCTGAGATGTTTGGCGGCGGTAAAAAGGTCTCGTTGCCATTTTTTGAGCAAGCCAAACCTCTGTTTGAAAAAGAAAGCAAAGCCTCGCTGCTCGTGCCCTACTGGGGCATGGAAATGAACGAATACCACATCGCCGAGTGCAACAAGCCCGACGAGGAACCCGCCAAGGCTGCAAAGCCTGTCAAGGAAAAGAAAAAGAAAGAAAAATAAGCAGGGATCGCCCCGCTGACTTTGAAATGGGAATGCTTGCGCATTCCCATTTTGCTTTTTGAGCTGGCTTCATGAATATTGCGCCATGGAAATCGACATCAGAGAAATCGCTTTGCAAGATGCAGCCGCCGCTGCGCGGCTGTCGGTGCAGCTCGGCTATCCCTGCACGGAGGCCGAGATGGCCGCGCGCATCGCGCTACTCTCGCAGTCGCAGAACGACTTTGCCTGGGTGGCTGCGCTCGGCGACAGCCTGCTCGGGTGGATGCAGCTGACGCGCACGCTGCGCTTGGAGTCGGGTGAGGCGGCCGAGATTACCGGCTTGGTAGTGGACAGCCGCGCCCGCGGTGCGGGCGTGGGCAGGCAGCTCGTGGCGCAGGCACAAGCCTGGGCGCGCACGCAAGGACTCAGCCGCCTGCTCGTGCGCATGAACGTGATGCGCACCGAGAGCAAGGGCTTCTACTTGCAGCTAGGCTTCAAGGAAAAGAAGCAGCAGGTGGTGTTTGAGCTACGCGTCGACGCGCAATAAACGGTTGCTTGTGCAGCCACGCATGAGGGCATCAAGACCGGCGATGCTTTTTCGCAAATTTGGTTCGTTCCTTGAGCAATGGCTCCGCGCAACCGTAAGCCTCGGCAATGCGGTAGATTTTGTAGGCCTTGTCATATTGCGCGACGTTCATGGTCACATTTCCCAAGGCATACATCAAAGTTGCGATGTAGCGGTCTTGGGGGGAAATGAAGGTGACGCGCTCATTGAGCTGAAAAAAGAGTTGTTTTTGCAGGAGTTTGAGTCCCTTTCTATCCAGCGCAGCCTGTGGTATCACTTGATCGCCAAAGGCGATACCCAAAACCGCCTCACCTTCGAATGGCAATTCTGGATTCACCTTCGCTTCCAAAATCTTTACATGGATCCACTCTGAGCCGTGGTGTGCTCTTGGAAATATGGCGAGCGACTGCTTGATCCAAGTCAGCGCTTCGGCGTCCTTGCCATTCACCTCCAATATCGTCCCCAAGTTGGCAGCCGAGACATACTCGTCTGGCCATTGCGCTGCGACCTTGCGAAACTGTTTTTCAGCTTCGTCATATTGGTGGTTGTAAACATAATAGATCCCAATATTGGTCCAGCTTTCTAAATTCTCAAACACTTCCTCTTCCCTCCAATAGGCCAGGCCCTCCAAAAGCTTGGGATTTTGCGGATCGACGACATGCCCGAGTGGCACTGGATATTGGCTTTCTGACTTGCGCTGACTCACGCCGTAGACATCCCAATTGAATCCATTCATGCAGGCGGATGCGGTAGGACCGCTGACGAGCAGCATGCCGACGAAGGCGAATAACCGGAATTGGAAATGAATTTGTTTCATGGAATTTGGGTTGATGCAGAGCAATTTACGCAAAACCACAGATTCAACCAAGGCTATTCAGGGAAAAAATTGATCGCTCAGGCATGGATGCGCTGCAGGTCGATTTCAGGAGCCTCCAAAATCAACTTTCCTTTTTCGCAAATTTGGTTCGCTCCTTGAGCAGCAAATCCACGCAACCGTAGGCCGATGCGAGGCGGTAGATTTTGTAGGCCATCTCATATTGCCCCACACTCATGGTCACATTTCCCAATGCATACATCAAGCTTGCAACGTAGTCGTCTTGCGGTGGAATGAAGCTGATGCGCTCATTGAGTTGCACAAAGAGTTGCTTTTGCAGCATCTTGAGGCCCCTTTTGTTCACGCTAGCCTTCGGCATGACTTGATCACCGAACGAGACGCCCAAGATCGTCTCGCTTTCAAATGGCAATCCGGGATTCAACTTGGCCTCGATGATCTTCACGTGGATCCATTCAGAGCTGTCGTGCGCTGTGGGATTCAACACCAGCGACTGCTTGATCCAAGTGAGCGCCTCGGCGTTCTTGCCATTGATTTCCAATATCGTCCCGAGATTGGCGGCGGATTCATACCTGTCTGGCCACTGCGCTGCATTTTTCCGAAACTGCGTTTCAGCTTCGTCATATTGGTGGTTGAAGACATAATAGACGCCGAGATTGGTCATGCTCTCGAAATGCTTGGATTCCTCCGCCGCTTGCCAATAGGACAAGGACTGCAAAAGCCTTGGACTTTCAAGATCGATGGTATAGCCGAGCGGCAGCGGATATTGGCTCCGGGACTTGCTTTGACTCTTTCCAAAGATATCCGCATCAGACCCATTGAGGCAGGCGTATGCCGTGTGATCGGC
>JANPHP010000094.1:0-5312 GCA_031424495.1 Bacteroidota bacterium
TTTTGAGCAGTGCCGTTGGAGACGGAGTATGGAACCTAAGAGCATCATCCACTCCTTCTTGAGACCAAATGGAAATGGCTTGTGAGAGGAATGATAGCGCTTCTTGCATTCCTTGTAGCTCTTCATACCTATTGCTTGAACGCAAATTTTTTATCAATCGCAAAGCATCATCCCACTCCTGTGATTCAATTGCATGAATGACCTCTAGGAATCGATACATTGGATAGAAACGAAGCTTAAAATCAGGCTTTCCATAGGCGGAAATATAGTTAAGTACCTTCACCCACAACTTGAAGTCTTTAAGTGCGACTGCCCCATATAAGCAGCAATACAGGTTTTCAGTGACAAAAACGGGAACAAAAGACTCCTTTTGCTTCTCAAAAAGGGCAATAAACTCCTGTATGGCATCGATTGCAGCAGCTTTGTCCCCAGTCTCAATACCGGCGGCAATTGAGGTGGGGAAGCGCAAGTATGCCCTTTCTTGCTCTGCATGGGGACTCCGAAAAACCATCTTGCTAAAGTCCAAATCGACCTCTTTGAAACGATTATTTTGCCTAGCCAGTCGAAGATGCTGCACAAGAATCTTCGTCTCTTTTGCAATGGTGTATTCAAAATCTGAACACATCCAAGGATTTTCCCGAATTGTAACCAGAATTGCATCTTGGGCTTCAATGGCCTTGGAGTATTCACGCAACAGGGCATGCGCAAAAGAACGAATCCTCCAATAATAGTACGTCGCTCGGTGTGTTTGTGCATTTGCAGGCGAAGTCAAAAGCTCATTATCCAGAATTGAGGATGCTTCCATCCTTCTGTCAGTAGCATTGCGCTCTTGCGCGACTTTCTCAAGCTGGGCCAATAAGTCACTGTATGCGATGATGTTGGATCGAAAGGCCCGTGCCTGATACTGATCGACACCCTCAATTTTTGGGGGAGGGGTGATCGTTTGTGCCAATTCCCAATAGCGCACGACCAGGTCATACAATTCAAGTTGTGCCGCTGCTTTGATTCCCGCCCTGATCACATCCGTGGCGGCATCAGATTCGGTTTCCTGAACGAGTTCTGCGGCCAATTGGAATGTATGCTCCATTTGCGCCTCATCCTTTTTTGCTCCCAAGTAAACCGCCAGGTGGTTTCCGATTACCTCAATCCAGTGAAAATACATCCCTTGGCTGAGGTTGAATTTGGCTCTCATATCCGCTTCCGTAATCTCATCGATGCGGTGCATGTATTGGCAAATTTTGACCAACAATTCCCCTTTGGGAGCAGCCGAAAGCTGTGCCAACATGCCCTTCAATCGCTTCCCTTGAAGGGTTTTTATGATTACTTGCGCAGTGCTGCCCTTCACAAAACCTTGAAAAAAATAGGTCTAAATGATTGAAAAACAACAGCCTGCAATTCTAGGTGGTGGTCGAAAGGCTAAAGTTACAACAAAAACTCGGCTTTGCCACGTACATTCTGCCATCTAACTTGCTTCAAGATTGTTACAGAAAACAACTTCGTTCTTTTGCACAACGGTTTCATGACTTCCTGCGAAGCAGATTGCTCGCATCAAGACGTGTTGCCTATTGTTTGTTTAAGGTTAAATACTCAAGTGTTTTTTTGAATGGGCATTAATGCGCAATGGTGATAATAAATGCAGCCGGGCCTGACGGCACGGCTGCAAGACCCACCGCTTTGGGGCATGATTTCGACGCCAGTCCCCTTAGCGAACTCGATCTTTGACGTAAAACTATGCTTTTTGGAGATACTGTCACAAAAAATATGGGATGGAGGGAGAGCTATGCCTTTCCTGATCTGTCCGGAAGCGTTGGTTAAGTTGGTATGATAAGCATCTGCAAGGGTGATTATGCACCTCGGCGGACACAGCCTTCCAATTGAACCAACGACCGATGATTGAGTAGAAAGAGGACTGGTGGACGGGAGCGGCCTTGATGCTTGCTACCCCCAATGTTGGATAGTTCGACCCAACCAATGATCGCAAATCCCAATTTTGTTGATTGATTGAACTTCATGCGCCGCTCCCGGTTCACGGAATCCTCCACATTGTAGCTTGAAAGCTGCTACTCACCGCTTATCTCCTTTTTATCCAAGTCCCCTAATCTGGGGACGCGTTTCTCTGTTGATTGGTGCGGGGGGCTGCCGCCAGGCGGCCCCCGCATTATCTTTCTTGTTGGCGCAACCTGTCGACGATCAACGGGCAAGCGATTTTAACCAAGTAATTTGAGTTTTCCAATGTATAGAGCCTTTGACCCCATCGTGAGCGAAACGCTCGAAGCTCACAAAACCATGCTGGCAAATGAAGATGGCCTAGACGAAAAGGTCGCCACGTTTATCCGTGCCGCCTGTAAAAAGGATGGCACAAAGCTGAACCGCATCAGCCGTTGTGGTGGATGGTATCTGGAAGACTTTGGCGGCAAGCTCGTGCAATGCTGTATTGTGCGGCTTTATACTCGGGGGGAATCCTTGCAGGTGCAGACGATGCTGCGAGAGTATGCAATACGTTGTGGTGATTTGAAGAGTGGGGTTTTTCAGGTTAGGGAGCAGGGGTGACATGCCGCCACCGCAGGTTGCCAAGTACAGGAAAAGCACTGTTGGTATTGCGAAGGTGGGGCGTTGGCAATTGCCTCAAGGCATTTTGGAATCCTAATGATCCCCTTGAAAGGTCTTTCAGGACAAATCGCGAGGCTGAAAAGTGCAACAATCGCTGTGTACAACAGCGAAAAAGCCGCCGAAACCCATCAAATTTTAATCAATCACAAATGGATTGGGAATTGGGACGGAATACGTGCAAAATGCGGATTCAATGATTTCGTAACGATATCCAAATTCGACGTAAGATTGCACAGGGAATGCAATGTGCATCGCCCCGCAAACACCTAGAGAAATGGACAAAAACTCAACACGTTTGGACATCGAGGCGATTTCCCGCCTGAAATGGCTCGGAATCGAGGAGACATCGCTCAACGCATTGGAGGACAGGCAGCGAATACGCATCAAGGCACTCAGGGAGCTGCTTGAGATCGAGGAACAAGAATTGACCTGGATCATGGCCGCAAGGTCTTCAAAACCCACCGAGGCCGGGAACCGACACGGGACTGTTTATGCCCCCGTGGGCTATTCCGACAAGATGACTTGGAAGGACAAGATCATCCTGACTGTGGCAGAGGCCAAGCGGCCCTTGCTGGCAAGGGAGATCAAGGCGGTCTTGATGAAGTGGGAGCCTGCCGATCGGCATAAAGATATCGAGAGCCTCGTATCGGTGCTGGTTTCACAGCTGGTGCGCGATGGTGCGCTTTTGCGGATTAAGCGTAAGGGGCAGTCAGGGGCGCATTATGGGAGATTGGGGTGAGCTGAAATGTTGTATCCAATGAAGAAGAAAGTATAAATCTCGCACGCTAATTTGACATAAACAAAGATTAAGGTGCCTAAATCGCACGGCGATCAATCTTTAGGCAGCTCCTGTGTGGCTTTCTCGGTGATGCTGTCCCACTCATTTCGGCGACGTTGACTCACCCTTTGAGGGGATGTAATTTTTTTAAAATATAGAGGTCACACGAACCCCAGGAAATCATCCATCGTCACCGTCGATCCTTGAATCAGATTGATCCAATAGATGATAAATTGATGCAGGGGGTTGGAGGTATTCATCGCTAGTTTCAATTGCTGTACCAATTCCTGTTCCTTTTCCAAATGGAGCTTTTGCCAATGGTGGTCGCTAGCCCATTCCCCAATGACCTTGATCACCCTTGTTGCCAATTTCTCAAAGCTATTTCCATCATGGTTCTTAACGGCATCATTTATGCGCCGTATTGACTCGTAGTTAAAATCGTTTCTCTTGTCAGCAACTTGTATTTCAAGAACGGCTTCGAGAAGTTTTAACTCGATGATCAAAGACTTCCTGGCACTACGTCCAGCACGTTCTTTTAGCAGCACTTTTGTTCGTCGCAGGGACTCATCGTAGTTTCCGATATAGGCTTGAATCAGGGCCGAGTTGAACTCCATCCTGATTGGCATGTCCTCAATCAGCCGCTCTGAATAGAAATATTCGGCTTCTAATTTCTGGAAACCAGAAGATTCTGATTTGATTTGAATCATTCGTGATAACCCAATTTCCTGCTGCTGAAGTGACATCATCATCACGAGCGCAAGGTTGAGTTCGCCTTCAGCACTTTTTTGAAAACGTTCCAGCGCTTTCAATGCTGCGTCTAAATCACCTATGTCCAACAGGAGCCCAACCTTTCGCAAAGCAAGCCGATAAATGAATACATTGAGAAGCTTCATCTTTAATTCGGCATTAGGAACATCTTTGGAGTGGTGTTTCAGAAATCCCTTGAGTCCATTTTTGGATTCTAGGCTTTTGATTGTAGCATTCAAAGCTTTCAATCGCTTTCGATCATCACCCTTGGCGATTAGCATCGCGTTGATCATTCTGAAAATGAACATCTGCTCACCCTCCAGACGAAGTAGGCTAAATGGGTGGTGTTCACCTTTTGGACGAAAATCGCTTCGGAAATAGTCAACTAAACGAGAAAGTTGATGCAACGTTTTTTGATCTTTCGTAAGTGTCAAAAAATCAACCTGACTCTGAAGCCAAAATTTCAATGCACCAAGGCGTGTAATCGGCCAAAGGTCATTCCAGACATAGCGTTCAGGCTGCTCGGGAATCATGGCTTCTACTTGGTCCAAACGAGCCGCTGCTTGTTTGAAGAACATTCGACTAGAAAGTGCTTCCACCTCATCAAGACCCTGGGTCACTTTTTGCCGCCAGTCCACAGTTTCCTTTTTTCGGTACTCCTCGGCCAAAAACGCCAAAAGGGAGCGATACAAATTCCTGGAAAGACTCTGGTAATTCTCCGAAATTTTCAATCGCTCGACGACATCGATACGGATTTTGTCTTCAAAAATTTGCTCTTTGAGGATGCCTTCTTCCACATGCTGACGAAGATAGCTGAAGAATTCTAAGTAACCCGGAGTACCGTCCTTCTTGCGAGACGACTTCACAAAGGCCCCGACTTCATCCTCTTTTAGATCGGAGATCAGCTCAAACAAGTCTCGCGTTTTACTTTGTCCCGTTTTCGTTTTCTTCATACTAAATCGTCTAAAAATATCAAGTGCCTTAATCGGCCATTAATTTACCCAATTCATGACAAAATTCAACAACATGAGCATTTGGGTCATTGAAAGGGCAATTATAGTTTTGCCTTTAATGGTTTTCCCCGCGTTATCAATTTACCCCATTAGCCACCAGCTTTGCATTGTTCCACGTTGGAGCAAGTCATTATCAAATATTTAAACAATAAGATGATGGATTC
>JANPHP010000095.1:0-13705 GCA_031424495.1 Bacteroidota bacterium
ATCGTGACCGTGTAAGTGCCTGCTGGCAATCCGCTGAAGACGTTTGATCCGCCAAAAGGACCCGCATTCAAGCTGTATTGATAGGGTCCAACACCACCTGCGGTGGGATTGATCGTGAACGTGCTTTGCAACGGTGCAAGCACGGGTTCGATCACGATCAATCCCACCGCAGGTGGTGTTGGACCCTATCAATACAGCTTGAATGCGGGTCCTTTTGGCGGATCAAACGTCTTCAGCGGATTGCCAGCAGGCACTTACACGGTCACGATTCGTGACGCCAACTTGTGTACTGTCACCATCAGCAACATCATCGTCACGCAACCGGCGCCGATCACGGGCACGCCCGCAGTCGTGAACGCAGCTTGTGGGGCAAATACGGGTTCGATCACGATCAATGGAACCGCTGGCGGTGTCGGCCCTTACCAATACAGCTTGAATGCAGGTCCATTCCAAGGTTCCAATGTCTTCTCTGCACTCGGGGCAGGCACCTATTCGGTGACGATCCGCGACGCCAACCTTTGCACGGTGACCATTACCAATATCATCGTGGCATCTCCTGGCGCGCCCACGGGCACGCCTGCGGTGGTAAACGTGACGTGCAATGGCGGCAACAATGGTTCCATCACGATCAATGCTGTTGTTGGTGGCGTGGGCCCTTATCAGTTCAGCCTCAATGGCGGTCCCAACCAAGGCTCCAACGTCTTCAGCGGATTGATCGCCGGCACCTATACCGTCACGATCACCGACGCTTTGCTTTGTTCAACGACGATCAATGGCATCGTGGTCACGCAGCCGGCTGCCATCACGGGTACACCTGCCGTCGTAAACGTATTGTGCAACGGTGGAAACACGGGCTCAATCACGATCAATGGCACCAGCGGCGGCAATGGCGTGTACCAATACAGCCTCAACGGTGGCCCCATCCAAGGCTCCAATGTATTTGGCGGTTTGATCGCAGGTACTTATAGTGTCGTCATCACCGATGGCAATGGCTGCACGGGCACATTGTCCAATATCATCGTGGCGCAGCCCGCCACCATCACAGGCACGCCTGTCGTGGTAAACGTTCTATGCAATGGTGGCAGCACGGGTTCGATCACGATCAATCCCACCGCAGGTGGGGTCGGTCCTTACCAATACAGCCTGGGTGCTGGCCCGTTTGGGGCGTCAAACGTATTCAATGGACTCACGGCTGGCACTTATAGCATCAGGGTGCGCGACGCCAACTTGTGTATCCTCACGCTCAACAACATCATCGTCACAGAGCCGGCGGTCATCACAGGCACGCCCGCAGTTGTGAATGCAGCTTGCGGCGCGAATACGGGTTCGATCACGATCAATGGCACTGCTGGCGGTGTCGGCCCTTACCAATACAGCTTGAATGCAGGTCCTTTCCAAGGCAGCAACGTCTTCTCAGGACTCGGGGCAGGCACTTATACAGTGACGATCAGAGACGCCAACCTTTGTACGGTGACCATTACCAATATCGTCGTGGCATCTCCTGGCGCTCCGACGGGCACGCCTGCGGTGGTAAACTTGACCTGCAACGGTGGCAACAATGGCTCCATTACCATCAATGGTGTCGGTGGTGGAGTGGGTCCTTATCAATTCAGCCTCAACGGCGGTCCCAACCAAGGCTCCAACGTCTTCAGCGGATTGACTGCGGGCACCTATACCGTCACGATCACCGACGCTTTGCTTTGCGCAACCACGATCAACGGCATCGTGGTCACAGAACCAGTTGCCATCACGGGCGTGCCAGCTGTGGTCGATGTCTTGTGTAATGGTGGCAATACAGGATCGATCACGATCAATGCGACGAGCGGCGGCAATGGCGTGTACCAATACAGTCTCAATGGCGGTCCACAGCAAGGCTCAAATGTCTTTGGCGGATTGATCGCGGGTACTTACAGCGTGGTCATCACCGACGGCATCGGTTGCACGGGCACTCTGTCCAATATCATTGTGGCGCAACCTGCCGCCATTACTGCAACGCCTGCCATTCAAGCGGTGCTCTGCAATGGTGGCAATACAGGTTCGATCACCATCAACGCAACCGCAGGCGGCAATGGCGTGTACCAATACAGCCTCAACGGCGGCCCCTCGCAAGGCTCCAACGTGTTTGGCGGATTGATCGCCGGTACATATACCGTCACCATCACCGATGGCAACGGTTGTAGCCTCACGCTCAACAATCTGGTGGTCACCGAGCCGGCAGTATTGGCGGGTGTCCCCGCCGTCGTAAACGTGCTTTGCAACGGCGGCATTACCGGCTCGATCACCATCAATGGCACGAGCGGCGGCAATGGCGTGTACCAATACAGCCTCAATGGCGGCCCTGCACAAGGCTCCAATGTATTTGGCGGGTTGATTGCGGGCATCTATACCGTCACCATTAGCGATGGCAACGGCTGTAGCCTCACACTGAACAATCTCGTGGTTACGGAACCATCAGCCTTGGCTGGTGTTCCTGCAGTTGTAGATGTCCTTTGCAATGGTGGCAATACCGGCTCGATCACGATCAACGGCACAAGCGGCGGCAACGGCGGCTACCAATACAGCCTCAACGGCGGCCCTGCGCAAGGCTCCAATGTCTTTGGCGGATTGGTTGCAGGAACCTACAGCGTCACCATCAGCGACGCCAATGGATGTACGCTCTTGCTCAGCAATATTGTGGTTGGTGAACCTGCTGCCATCACAGGCACGGCAGCAATAGTCGACGTGCTCTGCAACGGCAACAGTACCGGATCCATCACGATCAATGGCACAGCAGGCGGCAATGGCGTCTACCAATACAGCCTCAACGGCGGCCCGCAACAAGGCTCCAATGTCTTTGCAGGTTTGGTGGCGGGCACCTTTAACGTGGTCATCACCGATGGTCTGGGATGCACATTTGCCATCAACAATATCGTCGTGGCCGAACCCAATCCGTTGGCAGGTACCCCGCTCGTGACCGACGTCACTTGCAATGGCGCCAATGACGGCATCATCGCTTTGAACGGCGCAAGTGGCGGCGTCGGGCCTTATCAATACAGCCTGAATGCGGGTCCTTTGCAGCTCGGCAATACCTTTGGCGGATTGTCGGCTGGCAGCTACAACTTGTTGCTGCAAGACGCCAATGGCTGCACGCTTGCCTTCAATAACCTTTTGGTGGCAGAACCGCAGGCACTCAGCGCAGCAGACTCCACCGTGATGGGCACTTGCGTGCCCGGCAACGATGGGCAGATTTGGATAGTGAACACAGCTGGCGGCACAGGCGCCTATCTCTATAGCTTGGACGGCGCCCCAGGGCAAGTCGGCAACAGCTTTACTGGCGTCTCGGGTGGCGCACACACGGTCGTGCTGAGCGATGCCAATGGTTGCACCTTCACGCTCAACGTGGTGGTGCCCGTGCCCGGAGGCATCTCGGCGACGGATTCGCTCGCGCAAGTGACTTGCAACGGTGCGGCCGATGGTGGAATTTGGATCACAGCCTCGGGCGGCAGCCCCGGCTATCAATACAGCCTGAACGGCGGTGCGTTGCAAGCAGGCAATTCCTTCCTGCCATTGGCACCCGGCATTTACGTGGTGAATGTCCAAGACCAATTGGGTTGCGTATTCTCCCTCAATGCCACGATCACTGAGCCTACCTCGCTGGTCGCTGTCGACTCTACCGTGGGTGCATCTTGCAATCCCGGTAGCGATGGCGAGATCTGGATACTCAATGCCGCTGGCGGCACGCCGGGCTACCAATACAGCTTGAATGGTGCTCCACTACAAGCAGACAGCACATTCACCGGACTCAATGGCGGCAGTTTTGTGGTCACGGTGGTCGATCTAAATGGTTGCCAATTGACCTTGAACCCCGTGGTTGCTTCACCCGGCAACGTGGCCGCAACCGATAGCAGCTTGTCTCCCGGTTGTACCGGTGCACTCACAGGTACGATATGGGTGAATGGCACGAGCACTGCATTGCCCGTGCAATACAGTTTGAATGGGGGCGCCTTTCAGCCCTTGGGTATTTTCACAGGCTTGGGAGCTGGTATCTATACCGTCGATGTACGCGACGCCTTGGGATGTACCATCACGCTCAGCGTAACATTGACTGATCCTAGCCCGATTACGGCAACAGATTCTACCATCGCTGCGACCTGCTTTGGAGCGGCGGATGGCGAGATTTACATTGTCGGCGTGAGCGGCGGCACGCCCGGCTACCAATTCAGCCTCAATGGTGGCCCGCTGCAAAGCAACAACAACTTCCAAGGCTATGTCGCCAACACATATACGGCCTTGGTGCAAGATGCCAATGGTTGCCAGTTCACATTCCCGGTGATTTTGGGTGAGCCTGCATCGCTGGTTGTTGCCGATACGATGGTGCAACCCACCTGCGGCAATGCCAATGGATCGATCACACTCACCCCGACAGGCGGCACTGCACCTTATACCTATCTCTGGAGCAATTCCCAGACGACGGCCACGGCTACCAATTTGATTGCAGGCACCTATACCTACACAGTGACCGATGCCCACGGCTGCCAACGACTCGGTACGGTGGTGATCAGCAACCTCGGTGCGCCGACGGCTGGCATCACACAAGGTGGCAATGTCTCTTGTTTTGGCGGCAACGATGGCTTTGCTGCGGTCACGGTCACGGGTGGCACAGGGCCGTTCCAATACGCTTGGAATACACCGCTGCCGGTGAACAATGATACACTCAGCGGTGTGGGCGCAGGCATCTGGACGGTTACTGTGACGGATGCACTGGGTTGCACAGCGGTCGACAGCATCACGATCGCAGAGCCGACACAGTTGTCGGCGGTGCTTGACACCATCGACCCAGGCTGTGCTGGCGCAAACGATGGCCTTGCGCTGGTGACAGCAGGAGGCGGCACGCCGGGCTATCAGTTTGCATGGTCCACGGGTGATAGCAGCGACACGCTGCGCGGCTTGGGAGCGGGCGCCTACACGGTAACTGTGACCGACGCAAATGGGTGCACAAACATCTTGTCTGGTTCCCTTTCGGATCCCTTGCCAGTGATCGCGGCCTTTAACCCCAGTCCAGCCATGCCAGCCCAGTTGCAGATCCCCAATGCATCCACCACCTTCCTGAACATGAGCCAAAATGCCAGTATTTATGCTTGGGATTTTGGAGATGGAGAGGTGAGTTCGGCGACTGATCCAAGCCATACATATATTACAGTGGGCGACTTTTGCGTGACGCTGGTCGCGCGAGATGTGGCTGGTTGCGCCGACACGGTCGAGATCTGCAATTACAGTGTCTTCCAGCAGGAGTTGGAAATCCCCAATACATTTACCCCCAACAACGACGGGCGCAATGATTTCTTCCAAATCTTGGGCATCGAGCAATTCCCTAACAATCACCTGAGTGTCTTCAATCGCTGGGGTAATTTGGTGTATGAAAAGGACAAGTATGACAATACTTGGAATGGAGACAATTACAAGTCGGGCGACCCGCTGCCTGACGGTGCCTATTTCTTCTTTTTCACCACCGGCAATCCAGGACAAGAGGACGTCGCAGGCGATGTCGTCATCTTCCGTTGAGCATCATGAAGACATCCAACGGAAATATCAAGATGGACCACATGAAAAGACTCGCTTTTTTCCTGCTCTTGGTGTTGTGTGTGTGCAGTGCACATGCGCAGCAGGATCCCATGTTTAGCCAGTACTATTTCAATCCGCTCACGATCAATCCTGCTTATGCTGGTAGCCGTGACGCTTTGAGTCTTACAGGGCTGGTGCGCAGGCAGTGGTTGGGCATTCCTTCTGCGCCGATCACGCAGGGATTCAGCATGCACATGCCCGACGCCAAGCGCCGCAATGGCTTTGGCTTGACGATTGTGAACGACAAAATCTCCTACTTGGGCCAATCGTGGATTTCGGCATCCTACGCCTATCGCATCCCCATGGGGCAGTACAATCTGCAACTCGGCTTGCAAGGCACGGTGTATAACTGGCGCGCAAACTGGGCCAAGTCTCACCTGATCGATCCGGCTGACCAAGTGCCGACGCAATATGGTCGCAATCTCTGGGTACCCAATGCTGGCTTTGGTGCATTCTTTTACGGCGACAAGCTCTATGCAGGACTCTCGATCCCGCACTTGCTCGTGAATTCGCTCGACAACAACCGCCCCGGCATCAGCCTCAATTCCAAAAAGAGTGATATTGCAGCGCTCAAACGCCACTTCTTTTTCATGGCTGGTTATGTATTTGAGGTCGATCCCGACTTCAAGATCAAGCCTTCTGTGCTCGTGAAGCAAGTCTATGGCGCTCCTGTCGAGCTCGATATGAACCTCAATTTCTATTTTGGGGGCAAGTTTGGCATCGGGGCGAGCTACCGCACCGGCGATGGGATCGTGGGCATTTTGGAGTATCAGTTTTCCAGGCAATTACGTGTGGGTTACGCTTATGATTATCCATTCACCTATCTCAGAGGGTTTACCACCGGCTCACATGAGCTGATGATCAGCTACGATTTTTCATTTGGCAATGAGGCCGTCGTGAGTCCACGCGTGTTCTGATGACCCGGCGAACCTTGCAGCAAAATTCATGAAGAAATATATCCTTGTCTTGGCGATGATTTTGATGGCGACTGGTCTGCTACAGGCTCAGGCTCGCCTCAAACGCAAGGGTGATGCATTGTATGCCAAACTGGCCTACGAATTGGCGATCCCGTATTATGAGCATTATCTGAAAAAGGCAGATAACAATGATGCCACGATGAAGCTGGCGAATTGCTATCGCCTCACCCACAACTACGACAAAGCTGCTGAGTGGTATGGCAAGGTGGTTTTGATCCAGAATGCGCCACCGATTTCCTATTATTATGCAGGGCATGCGCTCATGCAACAAGGCAATTTGGAGGCGGCCAAAGAGATGTTTGCAATGTATGACGGCCTTGCGATGGATGACAAGCGCGGCAAAAACTTTGTGCAGGCAATCGACCGCTATGCCGACCTGCTCAAGGACTCGATGCGTGTGGAACTCAAAGCAATGCCGTTCAATACGCCCGATTCGGAATTTGGCATCTTTCCCTACCAAAAAGGATACATCATTGCGGCGGCCCATCAGGAGAATGCAGCGGTGGTAAGAGAATTCAATTGGTTGAAGACGCCGTTTTTGAATTTCTATTTTGTCACGCATGGCGAGGACTCGACAGGCTGGACGACTCCCGAGTTGATCAAGGGAGACGTGAATACCCGCTACCATGAAAGCAATTTCACAATGGCAGACGGGTCCACTGAGTTTTTCTTTACGCGCAACAATTTCATCGACAAACAAAAGGGCAAGAGTGAAGAGGGGGTGATCAAACTCAAGCTTTACAAAGGGCAAATCAATGACTTGGAAACATCTGCCATTGAAGAGTTGCCGCTGAATTCAGACGATTACAGCACCACGCATCCGAGCATCAGCGCTGACGGGCAGACGCTGTATTTTGCCTCTGATATGCCTGGCGGCGAGGGTGGCAAGGATATTTATTACTGCACACGAGCAGGCGACGGCTGGTCTGCACCCGTGAATATGAAGGATATCAATACTTCGGGCGATGAAATGTTTCCCTTCATTCAAAAGGATGGCACCTTTTATTTTTCCAGCGACGGGCATCCCGGTTTGGGGCATCTCGACATCTTTTATGTGAAGCCGCAAGGCGATCGGCAGGTGGTCAATATGGGTTTTCCGATCAATTCTGCATGGGATGATTTTGCCTTTTATATGGATGGCAACAATGAAGATGGGTTTCTGTCGTCTGACCGTGAAGGCGGGCAGGGGAGGGATGATATCTATCAATTCAAATTGCGTCGCCCTGTGCTGGAAATCTATGTGCTCGACAGCATCGCCGAGTTGCCGATCGAGGGCGCTACCGTGCGGGTGCGCGACCTCACCGACAATTCCGAGCAGTCGTTTGTGACCGATTCCAGCGGCGCTTATAGCTTCAAGACCTATTTTGCGCATGCATTTGAGATTACGGTGGAGACGCCAGAGTTTGGTATTACTAAGACGACCATGAGCACAGACGCAGCCTCCGGAGAATTGGTCTTCAGGAAGGACGTGAATTTGTGGACGCCGCCGCCCTCGATCACGGGCCTCGTGATCGACGACAGCACCCAAGAGCGCCTGCCCGGTTCAGAAGTGGAGTTTGTGGATTTGCGCCGCAAAGAAAATCAGATCAGGGTGGCCGACCGCAACGGCCGATTCCACATCAAGCTGGAGCCAAGCACATATTATGAGATCAACGTGCGCAAGAAGGGCTATATGACCTATACCGCCCGCGTCTCGACCACGCTCAATGCCTTTGATGGCGACACGATCATTCCCCTCAAGTTGGAAAAGATTCCCTTCAACAAACCCATTCGCCTCAAGAACATCCACTATGACTTTGACAAGTGGACGATCCGCGCTGATGCTTACAATGACCTGATCTACCTCGCCAACTTGATGAAGAAAAACCCGACCCTGATCGTCGAGTTGGGTTCCCACACCGACTGCAGGGGCAGCGATTCCTACAATCAGGTACTCAGTCAGAAACGTGCTGTGAGCGCGCGTATCTTCCTGATCGACTTGGGCATAGATCCGATGCGCATCCAAGCCAAGGGCTATGGCGAAAGCCAAATCAGCAATCAGTGCAAGGACGGTGTGGCCTGTGCCGAACCGCTGCACGACGACAACCGCCGCACAGAATTTAAGATCATCGGCGAAATCGAGGGTGTGGATATGAAAAATAGCGTCTTGGAGACCAAACAAGGCAACTAAATTGCAACCTTTGCAGTGCAGGATTTGCCGCGGCCTTGCCCGCTTGGTTCTGCATACGAGTTGTTTTCCAAATCATGCCGCAGGGCGATACGCTACATTTGAATACCTTCATGAATACCGATACCACTGATTCATTTGCCTCGATCGGCTCCCTCAAAATTGCCATCATCGGGGCCGGCAACCTCGGCCAATCCATTGCGCTCGGCTGGGTGAAGAGTGGTAAGGTCGCGCCGGGGCAGATCACCTGCACACGCCGGCAAGTCGAAGCGCTGGCAGATTTGCAAGCCGTCGGCATCCATGTCGGGACCGACAACTTGGCGGCTGTGGCGCAAGCCGACCTCGTGATCTTGGCCGTGAAGCCTTACAAGGCTGAGGAAGTGCTGACAGAGATCGGCCCAGCTTTGGTGGGACGCAAAATCCTGATTTCAGTGATGTCGAGCGTCGAGCTCAAGCAGCTAGGAGCACATGCCGGGCCCGAGGTGCTGCTGTTTCGTGCCATGCCCAATATCGCCACTGAAATCTCTGAGAGCATCACCTGTCTCAGCCATGCCAAGGGTCGCAAAGATGGCATCGGCTTGGTCACAGAACTCTTTGACCTCATCGGCCGCACGTCTTGGATTGAGGAGAGCCTCATGGAGGCCGCTACCGTGCTCGGCGCCTGCGGTATTGCTTATGTGATGCGCTTCATTCGCGCCATGGTGCAGGGCGGCATCCAAATCGGATTTGATTCCCATACGGCGAGTCTCATTGCGACGCAGACCGTGAAAGGCGCAGCCGAATTGCTGTTGCAGGGCGGTCGCCATCCCGAAGAGGAAATCGACCGTGTGACCACGCCCAAGGGCTGCACGATCGTGGGCCTCAACGAGATGGAGCATCAAGGCTTCAGCTCGGCCCTGATCAAAGGAATCGTGACATCGTTTCAGAAGATCGAGAAGTAGGGGGGCGCAGTCGCAGTTTGTAGTCGCGGGGCATCCCGCTTATGCAGCGCGGACGTGGTGCCCAGCGACCACGAAACGCGCGTACAAACGACCGCAATGGGCCTATTCGAATCCGCAATCTTTTCCCCGTCATTGATTCGCCAAACAGTGATTTTCCACGGAATGGGAAGATTTTCCTTTTGCATTGCAGTAACAAAGCCCTAACTTTTACGTTGAATCATTAACTGCCCTCAAAACTGGGCACACAGCTAGGTATGCGTAACTTGAAAATAGCCCTTTTTGCAGTCGTTTTAAGTGTTTTTGGTTTGGTGGCCTTTCGATCTTTGAACCCGCAGGAGGCCAAAGATGAGATGATCTTGAAATTGATCGTCCAAGGGGTCAATTCGAGCCACTATGCACCCAAAACCATCGACGACGCCTTTTCCAAAGAGGTTTTTGGCCTCTATCTCAAGCGCTTGGATTATAGCAAACGCTATTTCACGCAAGCAGACATCGACGAATTGAAGGTATTTGAGACCAAAATCGATGATCAAGTACGTGACGGTCAATATGATTTTTTCAATCAAAGCGACAAAATCTATGATCAGCGTTTCAAGATGATCAAGGATTTGTACAAGGAAATCCTGACCAAGCCCTTTGACTTCACGGTAGAAGACCAAATCGCCTTGGACGCAGACGAATTGCCTTGGGCCAAGGACGAAAAAGAATTGAAGGAACGTTGGAGGCAGTCGCTGAAATACCAAGTGCTTACCCGTTTGCAGACCGAGATGGACTTGCAAGACAAACCTGAAAACAAAGCTGCAGGAGCTACGCCCAAGACATTTGCCGAAATGGAGCAAGATGCCCGCGTGAAGGTCATGAAGACGTATGATGATTGGGTCAAACGCATGGACAAAGTCGATGCAGCTGACCGCCGTAGCACCTTTTTGAATACCATCGCTTCGGTGAATGACCCACACACCGGCTATTTCCCACCAGACGACAAGGAAAATTTTGATATCCAGATGTCTGGTCAGCTCGAAGGCATCGGCGCAACCCTGCAAGAAAAAGATGGCTACATCCAGGTCTCGGCCATCGTGCCTGGCAGCGCATCCTACCGCCAAGGTGAGTTGCAAGAAGACGACATCATTCTGAAAGTGGCTCAAGGCAAAGACGAGCCGGTGGACATCGTAGACATGAAACTCGATGATGCTGTCAAGCTCATTCGTGGTCCCAAGGGCACTGAAGTGCGCCTCACGGTGAAAAAAGCCGACGGCGGTACCAAAATCATTCCCATCATCAGGGACATAGTGGTGCTGGAGGAGACTTTTGCGCGCTCAGCCGTCATTCAAAACAGCTACAGCCACAAAGGAATCGGCTACATCAAATTGCCTAAGTTTTATGCCGACTTCCAAAACAAAAATGGTCGCAGCTGCGCCAAAGACGTGCGCATTGAGTTGGAGAAACTGAAGGCTGAGGGCGTGGATGGCATCATCCTGGACCTGCGCAACAATGGCGGTGGTTCACTCATGGACGTCGTGGACATGGCCGGTCTATTCATCGACCAAGGTCCGATGGTGCAGGTGCGCAGCCGTTACGGTGACCCACAAGTGCTGGAAGACACCGACAAGTCTGTCGTTTACGATGGTCCATTGGCGATTTTGGTGAATAGCAGCAGCGCCTCCGCTTCTGAGATCATGGCTGCAGCCATCCAAGATTACAAGCGCGGCATCATCGTAGGCACCCGCACCTTTGGCAAGGGCACTGTGCAGCGCTTTTTTGACCTCGACAATTATGTGCGTGGCGAAAACGAATTCAAGCCGCTCGGCTCGATCAAACTCACCACCCAGAAATTTTACCGCGTCAATGGCGGTGCCACCCAGCTCAAGGGCGTGACGCCCGACGTGGTGATCCCAGACGCCTATGCCTACGTGGATCGTGGCGAAAGCGAGCAAGACGATGTCATGCCTTGGGATGAGATCGCTCCTTGCAAATACAATGTTTGGAAACTCGACGCAGCCGCTTATGCCAAGGTGCGCAAAGATTCTCGCGAACGCATGGCCAAAAACCCTGTGTTTCAGATCGTGGAAAACAATGCCCAGCGCATGAAAACCATGCGCGACGAGAAGTTTAGCACCTTGAATTTGGAAAAATACCGCGCCGAGCAGAAGAAACTCAAAGAAGAGTCTGATGCCTTCAAAGACAGCTTCAAAGCCATTCCCGGTACCAAAATCGTGAATCTGCCCGAAGACTTGAAGACCATCAACAGCGACACCGTGCGCGTGAAGATGAACAAGGAGTGGGTCGATGGCCTCACCAAGGACATCTACATCAACGAGGCTTGCGCCATCCTCAAGGATCTGCGCTAATCGCTCAAGGATAATCAATTGCCAACCGTTTTCCCCGGAAGATGGTTGGCAATTTTCTTTTCTGGCATGAAACCAAGGAATGATGGATTATACATTAAAAGACTTGATCGGCGGGCTTCCCGAAGATCGTCAACTCACGCTAGCAGTACATTTTTGCAGATTGGGCCTGCCGATCTGGGAAGCATTTGCGCTTGACGTGAAGGCCCGCGACTATTACGATGGCGTCGTGGGCATGCACCACGTGATCAGCGAGACGCTGCTCGCGCGCGCATTGGCGACGGCGCAAGCAGCGTTGAACCAAACGGATTATAGCAGCACTGTAGCAGGCATAGAGGCGATTCGTAGCATAGCGCATGAATTCGTCGAGCCTATCGTGGCCCTGCAAGACGACGATTGGGAATTGCCCGATGCGGTGAAGCTCATATTCTATGCCCACTCCAATCTTGTCGAGCACCTGAGCGGCAAAAGGGTATTTTCAGGCGGCGAGACCGCCCTCTACGTCAGTGTGAATCAAGCCATCGACGCCCTCGAAACATCGGGGCGCTTGACCATGGAGCAGATCCGCGCGGAATTGAAGCCCCTTACGGGAGGCCGAGCGCCGCAAGATGCGGGGCCTAGCTTTAGTGTGTGACGGCGAGTTTGCGTGTTTCCACTTTGCCGCCCACGGCGACGCGTGCAAGGTACATGCCCTCAGGCAAGTCGCTGACATCCAGCAATTGTTGATGCGTGCCTGCGGCGAGCTTCCCAAGGTGGTTGGATTGCACCATCTGACCTTGGAGATTGAAAAACTCCACATTCACCTCGCTCGGTGCGACGATGCTCAGGCTCAAAGTGATGCTTTCGTGGGCAGGATTGGGGAAGAATGCAAGGCCTTGAATCGAGGCCGCAGCGGGCGTTACCGCCGTCGCCAAGCTCGGCACGACATTGATCGTGAAGGGCGTATTGAGCTTGTTAATGACCGTGATCGAGTCGCAAAAGTTCGCAGTGCAAGTCGCCGGAGAGTCGACGACGGTCAAGCAGATGTAATATGTGCCGGGTCCACCATAGGTGTGCTGAGGATAGTGGAGATTGGAGATGCCTCCGTCGCCAAAATCCCAGTTGTACTGCAGGTTGTTGCCAAATGAGTTGTCGATGAGCAGCAAGGAAAATTGCCCTGTCGTGTCTGGAATCGTATAAAAGTCAGCTTGGCAGTTGCCGCCCGTGCCGATCACCGATGTGCAGGCGGTCGCCGAGCAGCTGTCTGCGAATAAGATCGTCACACAAGGAGCGAAATTGCCGCCGTTAAGATAGGTGTAGGGGTACTCGCTGGAGCTCGTGTGCAAAGTATTTCCGTCTCCGAAATCATAAAAGTAACTGACAGGCGTCGCCGTCCCTGTGCCCACAGCCGTGAATCCGAGGGCGCCGGTAAGCAAGGGGCCGTAGTTCAGGCTTGCCGTGCAAGCGCTCGGCCCGGCACCAACTTGCACGCCAGCGCAAATATGCGCTGTACAGCCAAGGTTGGTGACGATGTCCAAACAGACATTGTAGGAGCCCGTCATGGCGTAATTGTGCGTTGGGTTCGCAACCGTATCGCCCGTGCTATCGCCAAAATCCCATGTCCAAGAAACAACGCTGCCCACCGAAGCCACCGATGCATCCGTGAAATTTACAAGTGTGCTGTTGTTGGCATTC
>JANPHP010000096.1:0-9003 GCA_031424495.1 Bacteroidota bacterium
TCCGGTGGGTTTTTTTGTTTTAGGGACTATTTGTTAGGGAATATGGGAACTGAAAAATTGAGAATCGCGATCCAAAAAAGTGGACGCCTCAGCGAGAAAAGCCTCGCCCTGCTCGAAGAATGCGGCATTTCCATCCGCAACGCGGGCAGTCAGAAGTTGCTGGCACCGGCCGACAACTTCCCGCTCGAGGTACTCTTTTTGCGGGATGACGACATTCCGAAATATGTGGCCGATGGCGTGGCAGACGCAGGGATCTTGGGCGAAAATGTTGTCCTCGAAAAGAAACAACTCCTCGAAACGGTCGAGCCCTTGGGCTTTGCGAAATGCAGGCTCTCGCTCGCCATCCGCCGCGAAGAGAAATATCCCGGTTTGGAGTGGTTTCAAGGCAAGCGCATCGCGACGAGTTATCCCGAGATCCTGAGCCAATTTTTGCGGGAGAATGGCATCGTCGCCGAGATCGAAGAAATCGGTGGCAGCGTGGAGATCGCCCCCGGCATCGGATTGGCGGAGGCCATTTTTGACATCGTGAGTTCCGGTAGCACCCTCATGGGAAATGGCCTCGTCGAGGTGGAAACGGTGATGCGCAGCGAGGCCGTTCTGGTCGGTAATCCCAACATGGCAGCGAGCAAGCGGGCATTGCTCGACAAATTGCTCTTCCGCATCCGCGCCGTGAAAAACGCCGCCAAAAACAAATACATTCTCCTAAACGCCCCCAACATCGCCCTCGACGAAATATGTGCGATCCTGCCCGGCATCAAAAGCCCGACCATACTGCCGCTGGCGATGGAAGGATGGAGCAGCCTGCACAGCGTCGTCCACGAAGACGAGTTCTGGGAAATCATCGGCCGCCTCAAAGCCGCTGGCGCCGAGGGCATCGTCGTCTGTCCAATTGAGAAAATGATTCTTTAACAATTGATAATTGACAATGGATAATGGATAACTATTGGGGTAGTTGTGGCTGGTTGTTAGACACTTACTGTTCGCTATCCTCAGTCACCAATCACCAAAGGCCCATTGTTCATCCTTCATTATTCATCATCAGTTGTCAATTCTCAATCACCAACCACCAAGGCTAAATCGCTCATTCTCAATTGTCCATTATCAATTATCAATTATGCTTGCTACCCACCTCCTCCCTCTACGCCGCGACTGGCCCGCCTTGTTGGAGCGGCCAGCAGAGCCTGCGGCACAGCTGGAATCACAGGTCAAGGCGATCCTGGATCACGTGCGCGCAGACGGCGATGCCGCCCTCAGCGCGCTCAGCCTCAAATTTGATGGCTTCGCCCCCGAGCAGCTCCTGCTCTCCCCTGCCGAACTTGCGGTCGAGATCGATCCGGCCTTGGCAGCCGCCATACGGCTTGCCGCCGACAACATCCGTCGCTTTCATGCTGCGCAGCATGAGACGCCACAGCCCATCGACACAATGCCGGGCGTGCGTTGCTGGCGCAAAAGCGTCGCCATCGAGAAGGTCGGTCTCTACATTCCCGGCGGCACCGCGCCCCTCTTCTCCACCCTGCTCATGCTCGCCATCCCTGCCCAAATCGCAGGGTGCAAAGAAATCATTCTCTGCACGCCCCCCAACAAAAACGGCGAAATCGACCCGACCATCCGCTTCACGGCCGCACTTGTGGGTGCCACGCGCGTGTACAAGGTCGGCGGCGCGCAGGCGATCGCGGCGATGGCCTACGGCACCGAGAGCATTCCCCGCGTAGACAAGATCTTCGGGCCCGGCAATCAATATGTAACGATGGCCAAGCAATTGGTGCAGATGGAGGGCGTGGCCATCGATATGCCCGCAGGGCCGAGCGAGGTGCTCGTGATCGCAGACGCCGCCTCCAATGCCGACTTTGTTGCCGCCGACCTGCTCAGCCAAGCCGAGCATGGCAGCGACAGCCAAGTGATCCTGGTCTCCGACTCGCCTGATCTTGTAGACCGCGTGCAGATCAGCCTCGATTGGCAACTTGCGCGCCTGCCCCGCAAGGAAATGGCCACCCGTGCGCTCTCGCATAGCAAAGCCGTCATTCTCCAAAACATAAGCGAGGCAATGGATTTCAGCAATGCTTATGCCCCTGAGCACCTGATTCTTGCGACCGAAAATGCACGCGAATTGGCGGAGCAAGTGGAGAATGCAGGCAGCGTATTTATCGGCGCTTACAGCTGCGAAAGCGCAGGCGACTATGCCAGCGGCACCAACCACACGCTGCCCACCAATGGGTTTGCGCGCAGCTATTCGGGCGTCTCTCTCGACAGCTTCATGAAAAAAATCACATTCCAAGAACTCAGCCGCGAGGGCATCCTCAACATCGGGCCCGCCATTGAATTGATGGCCGCCGCTGAACAATTGGAAGCACACAAATATGCAGTCACACTCAGATTGGAGGAGATCAGAAATGGAAATGATTGAACAACTCACCCGCGCTTGCGTGCGCAAGCTCAAGCCTTACAGCAGCGCGCGCGGCGAGCACGCTGGGCAGACCGGCATCCTCATGGACGCCAATGAAAACCCCTTTGAAAACGGCTACAACCGCTATCCCGACCCACAGCAGCGCGCGGTGAAGGCGCGCATCAGCGCAATAAAAGGCGTGCCTGCGAGCCAGATATTTTTGGGGAATGGCAGCGACGAGGCCATCGACCTGCTGTTCAGGGGATTTTGCGAACCCCGCATCGACAAGGTGCTCATCTTGCCGCCGACTTATGGCATGTATGAAGTGAGCGCAGGCATCAACGATGTCGAACTGATCCGGGTGCCCTTGAAGCCCGATTTTTCGGTGGATGTGGACTGGGTTTTGGACATTTTGGGAACCGAAAAGCCCAAACTCACCTTCATCTGTTCCCCCAACAATCCGACCGCCAATTTGGTGCCGCTGGAAGTGATCGAAGAAATTGCTGCACAAGGGATTGGCTTGGTGGTGGTCGACGAGGCCTACATCGACTTTGCGCCGGAAGGCAGCGCCGTTTTGCTCATGGCAAAATATCCGAACCTGGTGATTTTGCAGACGCTGAGCAAGGCTTGGGGCTTGGCAGGCATTCGCTTGGGAATTGCCTTGGCGCATGAGGCAGTGATCGCTGTCTTCAACAAAATCAAGCCGCCCTACAATGTCAATTTGCTTACGCAACAAGTCGCATTGACGGCGCTCGACGACCATGTGGGCATGCAATCCCGCGTGCAAACCCTGCTCCAAGAGCGCATCCAACTTGCGGATTGGCTTGCCAATCAAACCTTTGTGAAGCAAGTGCATCCGTCAGATGCGAACTTCTTGCTCGTCGAGTTTGCCGATGCACCGCGTTATTACCACGGCCTCGCAGAGCGTGGCATTTTGATACGCGATCGTTCTTCAGTGGTGGCGGGCTGTCTGCGCATCAGTGTGGGGACGCCTGAGGAGAATATTGCGTTGGTGAAAGCGCTTTTGGCAATTGATAATTGATAATTGACAATTAGGGATTAGGAATTAGGAATTGGGGATATTTGATCGGTTTTGCCTTGCTCAATTCTCAATCAATAAAACTGCTAATGACATGAAAAAAATACTGTTTATAGACCGAGATGGTTGCATCATACAGGAGCCTGCGGATGAGCAGATTGACAGCTATGAAAAGCTGCAATTTTTGCCGGGGGCGATCAGCAATTTGGGCAGGATCGCCCGCGAGTTGGACTATCGGTTGGTGATGGTCACCAACCAAGATGGACTTGGAACTGTCTCATTTCCAGAGGATACATTCTGGCCGGCGCATACCAAGATGTTGGATATTTTGAAGGGGGAAGGCTTTGTCTTTGATGAAATCTGCATCGACCGCAGCTTTCCCAAAGACGGATTGGATACCCGCAAGCCCGGCACGGGCATGTTGCGGCACTACTTGGGCGGCCACTACGACATCGCCAACAGCTACGTGATTGGCGACCGCCTCACCGATGTGCAATTGGCCAAAAATCTGGGCGCACAAGCAATCCAAATCACCAATATTCCCAATCCCGACGCCGCGCTCACCACCCTAGATTGGGCCGAAATCTATCGCTTTTTGAAAGAAAAGCCACGCGTCGGATCGGTCATTCGCAAGACCAACGAAACCAATATTATGGTCGAGGTGAATCTGGACGGCGTTGGGAAATCTGAGATCTCCACCGGCCTCGGATTCTTTGACCACATGCTCGACCAATTGGCGCGACATGGGGGCATCGACTTAAAGATCAAGGTACAGGGCGACCTGCACATCGACGAGCATCATACGATCGAGGATACTGCCCTCGCCTTGGGTTCGGCATTCGACCAAGCTCTGGGCAGCAAGAAAGGAATATTGCGCTACGGTTTCCTCTTGCCGATGGATGATTGTTTGGCACAGGTGGCGATTGACTTCGGTGGTCGCCCGTGGCTCGTTTGGGATGCCGTCTTCAAGCGCGAAAAAATTGGGGAAATGCCAACGGAATTGTTCCACCATTTCTTCAAATCATTCAGTGACAATGCCCGTTGTAACCTGAATATCAAAGCCGAAGGCGAAAACGAGCACCACAAGATCGAAAGCATTTACAAGGCCTGGGCCAAGGCGATCCGCATGGCAGTTTCAATGGGCACCGACGCATCCGCCATCCCCAGCACCAAAGGAATCCTATGATCGCGATTGTGAAATACAATGCGGGCAATATCCGCTCGGTCGAGAACGCCTTGCGGCGGCTCGGCGCTGATTTTGAGGTCACTGACGATCCCACCAAGTTGGATGCAGCTGAAAAGGTGATCTTTCCAGGTGTCGGCGAAGCCAGTTCCGCTATGCACTACCTGCGCGAACGCGGCTTGGATCAGGTGATTCGAGAGCTGCGGAAGCCATTTTTGGGAATTTGTTTGGGACTGCAATTGATGTGTTCTCATTCAGAAGAAGGTGACACAGTATGCTTGGGCATCTTCCAAGAGAAGATCCTGAAATTTCCAGCATCCGGCAAAGTGCCGCACATGGGATGGAATGATTTCACCAAAGTTCATGGCCCATTGTTCAACGGAATCTTGCTCGAAGACAACATGTATTTCGTGCACAGCTATTATGCAGAGGTCGGTGAAGACACTTCGGCGATCACCGATTACATCGTTCCATTCAGCGCGGCCCTGCAAAAAGAAAACTTTTACGGCGTGCAGTTCCACCCAGAAAAATCGGCCGAGGCAGGCCAGAAATTGATTCAAAACTTCTTGGAATTATGAGGATCATACCAGCCATCGACATCATCGACGGGAAGTGCGTGCGGCTTTCCCAAGGCGATTATGCGCTCAAAACCGTCTACAACGAGCATCCGCTCGAAGTCGCCAAGGAATTTGAGGCCGCAGGCATCCAATACTTGCACCTCGTAGACCTCGATGGCGCCAAGGCTCGAAAAATCGTGAACCGCGCTGTATTAGAAGAGATTGCGACACAGACTTCGCTCAAAGTTGACTTTGGCGGCGGCATCTCTACCGAGGAACAAGTGCGCATCGCGCTTGACGCGGGCGCGGTGCAAGTGACTTGCGGCAGCATCGCCGCCAAGGATCCATTTATGTTCCTTAAATGGCTCGACATCTTCGGAAATGACAAACTTATTCTAGGTGCTGATGCCAAGAACCGAAGAGTTGTCGTTTCCGGATGGCTCGAAAATACGCAATCCGACTTGATTGAATTCATCGAAGATTACCGAGATGAAGGAGTTGCATATTGTATATGCACCGACGTTTCCAAAGATGGAATGTTGCTCGGACCAGCATTTGAGTTGTACCAAGATATTCTCATTACCTGTCCCGGTTTGAATTTGATCGCGAGTGGTGGCATCACCACGATCGCCGACATCGACCGGCTCGCCGCCGAGGGCCTTGAAGGCGCGATCGTGGGCAAAGCCATTTACGAAGGCCGCATCTCCCTCCTAGAACTCGCTGCAAGATGCTAAAAAAGAGAATCATACCCTGCCTCGACATCCGCGATGGCCGCACCGTCAAGGGCATCAATTTTGTCGACATCCGCGACGCGGGCGACCCTGTCGAGCTCGCCCGCAGCTACCAAATCCAAGGGGCCGACGAACTCGTCTTTCTGGACATCACGGCGACCGTCGAAAACCGTGGCACGCTCATCGCGCTCGTGGAGCAGATCGCTGCCGAGATCAGCATTCCCTTCACCGTCGGTGGCGGGCTCAGTAAAATCGCTGACGTAGAGGCACTTCTGGCGGCAGGCGCCGACAAGGTGAGCATCAACAGCAGCGCCGTCGCGCGCCCCGCACTCATCACCGAGCTCGCCGACAACTTCGGCAGCCAATGCATCGTGCTCGCCATCGACACCAACTTTGTCGAGGACACATGGCAAGTGTACACGCATGGCGGGCGCAAGCCCACCGGCATGGACACGCTCGCCTGGGCGCAGGAGGCGCAAGCGCGCGGCGCGGGTGAGATCCTGCTCACGAGCATGGCGCAAGACGGCACAAAGGCAGGCTTCGCCATCGCACTCACACGCATGATTTCCAACGCATTGAGCATTCCGGTCATCGCAAGTGGCGGCGCGGGAAATGCCCAGCATTTCGCAGATGTGTTCACGCAGGGACAGGCGGATGCCGCATTGGCGGCCAGTATTTTCCACTTCGGCGAGGTGCCGATCCCTGAATTAAAAGCATTTCTAAGAACCCAAAACATCCCCGTAAGATGAAAATCGACTTCGAAAAAGGCGATGGCCTCGTGCCCGCCATCGTGCAGCATGCGCACACGCGCGAGGTGCTCATGCAGGGCTATATGAATGCGGAGGCGCTCGCGCAGACGCAGGCGAGCGGGCATGTGACCTTCTTTTCCAGGAGCAAGAGCCGCCTTTGGACCAAGGGCGAAAGCTCGGGACACTTTTTGGATTTCGTCTCGGTCGCAGTGGACTGCGACGGTGACAGCCTTCTGATTCAGGCGATTCCGCATGGGCCGACCTGCCACAACGGGACCTCGTCTTGTTGGGGCGAAGGCGATGCACGCGGCTTTTTGCATCAGTTGGAGGCGGTGATCCATGAGCGCCGCGACCATCCGACCGAGAAGAGTTATACATCCTCCCTCCTAGCCCGCGGCATCAACAAAGTCGCCCAAAAAGTCGGCGAGGAAGCCGTCGAGCTTGTGATCGAAGCCAAAGACGACAACAGGGAGCTCTTTTTGGGCGAGGCGGCTGATTTGATGTATCATTACCTCGTTTTGCTAGCTGCCAAGGGTGTAGATTTGAGCGAGGTGGAGGCGGTTTTGAAGGGGAGGCACGGGTGATGTGCAGTTTGAGTGCGGAGTGTGAGAGCGGAATTGGGGGATGAGTAATCGCTAGGCGTGAATGGGCAAAGTTGAATTCTTATTATTTTCATCTCATGAGTAAAAGCATCAAGGCCACTGTCGAGGAATATCTGGCCTATGAGGATAGCATCGAAGGCAAGGCTGAGTATAGCAACGGGGAGATTTTTGTGATGGCGGGCGCTTCCGTCAATCACAACCGCATCACTTCCAACCTTCATTTTGAATTGAGGAGGCGCCTTTCTGCAAATGGATGCGATGTGTTTGCTGGCGATTTTAAGATCTTCATGGCTGATGTGAATACATTCTATTACCCAGACATCTCGATTTTCTGTGGGCCGATCGACTTGGTTGATGAACGCAATGATATTGCAGACAATCCACTTGTTTTGGTGGAAATTCTATCCGATTCCACTCGGCATTTTAACCGTGGTGACAAAAAACATCAGTATATGACGTTGCCCAGCCTCCAGGAATATATTATCGTTGAGCAAAGTCGGGCCTTGGTAGACGTCTATTGGCGCAACCCTCAGGGTAAGTGGCAGTACGATACCTATCTGAACATCGATGATGTCGTGTTAATCAATTCGTTGAATGTCAGCATCCCAATGCAAGAGATCTATGCGAGGGTGAGTTTTGCAGTGTGAGTGTGGAGTGTGAGAGCGGAATTGGATGCAGATCCTCCATCACGCCGTCAGCATCCCCATCAATCCCTCCTACCCAGCTCCTCGATCAGCTTTGCTTGCTGCGCGAGTTGCTGCTGTTGCGCGTCGATTTGGGCTTGCTGCTCCTTCATGCCTTCGATGAGCAAGGGAATCAGGGCATCGTAGTTCACGGTCAAATAATCGCCTTGGGGTGAGGCAGAAACGGCTTCGGGCATCACGCGGGCTACTTCCTGAGCGATCACGCCGCTGTGCGGCCTGCCATTGTCGAGGCCCGAGGACTCCTTGTAATCATACGTATAGCCATTGAGGGCCTTGATTTTTGCAGTCGGAGACGCGATGCGCTGCACGGCCTCTTTCAGCGTCGAGTCAGAAGGTTGGCTCCAACCATTGCCAAACATTTGCCCGGTGCCATCGATCACCACCGTCATGGTGCCGACATAAGGCCCCGAGGTCGGCAAAATCGCAAACCTGCGATGGCAGCACTGCGGGCCAGGTGAACCGCTTGGATACCACCACCACTCCATGGCATCGGGCGCTACACCAAAATAGCCCAAATTGGGGCCGCCTTGGTATTGGATCCATGTATTGTTGGCCGAATTTTCAAATACAATCTGATTGCTGCTATTCGTGGCAGCGCCCGTATTGCTGAATTTTAACCTGAGGCGCGAGAGGTCCAATGCATTGTTGATCAACACCTGCCCACCCTCGACATGGAGGCGACTGGTCGGGCTTGTCGTGCCGATGCCGACGTTGCCATCATCTCTCACAAACATCAAGGAGGTATTGGCTGAGTTGTTGACGTCGAGTGCGGATGTTGCGGCAGTTGTCCCGTTGCCTCTGATCAGCAATTTGGAAGTCGGAGCTGCCGTGCCGATGCCGACATTTTGTGCATCGGCGATGGCAAAGCCTTGCAAAACAAGCAAAAGGAGTAAAATGTATTTCATGAAAATGCGATTGGCACCAACGTCAAACCTGATGATTGATGCAAAATACGCGTTGGAGGGTGGATTTCAAAACCAACGAGACGGTATTTGATGTTGTACTTGTTGGGATGATTGTCAGTAGGCCAGATTCATTGTCATTTCGACCGAAGC
>JANPHP010000097.1:0-7272 GCA_031424495.1 Bacteroidota bacterium
AATGGGGATCGGTTATCTCGCACAGGAGGCTTCGGTCTTCAGGAAGCTCAGCGTTGAGGACAACATCATGGCCATTTTGGAAATGACCAGCAATTTGAGCCGCAAAGAGCGTCGCATGAAGACCGACATGTTGCTGGCCGAGTTTTCTTTGATGCACGTGCGCAAAAATCAAGGCAACTTGCTGTCGGGCGGCGAACGCCGCCGCACAGAGATCGCGCGTGCACTAGCGACTGACCCCAAATTCATCTTGCTCGACGAGCCGTTTGCAGGTGTGGACCCGATCGCCGTGGAGGAAATTCAAGGGATTGTGCGCAACCTTCAAAACAAGAACATCGGCGTGCTCATCACTGACCACAACGTGCACGAAACCCTGGACATCGTCGACCGTGCCTACTTGCTGGTCGAGGGCAAGATTTTCAAATCAGGAACCGCAGAGGACCTGGCCGCCGACCCGATGGTGCGCAAAGTGTACTTAGGAGACAAATTCCAACTGAATCGGGGCTAAATGAGCTTCATCAATTCGGTCGCAAGCTGGTACCTCAAAAAGCGTATCTACCAGATCGAACTTTTCATCAAGCATCCTGTGGAGACGCAGATGGAGGTATTCCATCGGCTCATTTCGACGGCCGCCCGCACAGATTGGGGGCGCCGCCATGGCTATGCCGATATCACTTCCATCGAGCAATTTCAGGCGCGCGTGCCCATCAACACCTATGAGGGCCTATTTCCTGAGATCGAACGCGTTCTGAAAGGCGAGCCCGATGTGCTATGGCCGGGTACGATCAAATGGTTTTCCAAATCTTCAGGAACGACCAACGATCGCAGCAAATTTATCCCCGTGAGCGAAGAAGCACTCGAAGATTGCCACTTCAAAGGAGGCAAGGACATGCTTGCGATCTATCTCGACAGCCGCCCAGACAGTGAGATTTTTGCCGGGCGAGGCCTGCCCATCGGTGGTAGCCATGAAGTGAATAAGTTCAATGAGCACAGTTATTATGGAGACCTCAGCGCTGTGCTTATTCAAAACACGCCCCATGTCTTCAACCTGTTTCGAGCCACATCCAAGAAGGTTGCCCTCATGAGCGGCTGGGAAGACAAAATCGTCTCCATGGCCGAGGAGGTGCGCGAAATGAACATCACAAGCATCGCTGGCATCCCGACTTGGACTTTGTTGCTGATGCACAAACTCCTCGAATTACAAGGCAACTACAGCCGTAATTTGTTTGAAATTTGGCCGGGTTTGGAGGTCTATTTCCATGGTGGTGTGAGCATCAAGCCCTACCGACAACAGCTAGAAGCCCTCGCCCCAGGCGGTAAATTGTGGTTTTTCGAAACTTACAATGCTTCTGAGGGTTTCTTTGGCTTGCAAAATGAGCGCGACAAAGATGACCTCTTGTTGATGCTAGACTATGGCATTTTTTACGAATTCATCCGCTTGGAAGACCTAGACGAGCCGCATCCACCTGCCTATACAATAGACAATGTCGAGCTTGGTACAAACTATGCCATGGTCATCAGCACCAATGCAGGACTGTGGCGATACCTGATCGGGGATACGGTTAAGTTTACCAATCTGCATCCCCCTAGAATCGTGATTTCAGGCCGCACCAAACACTTTATCAATTCCTGCGGGGAGGAACTCATGGTCGACAACGCTGATCGTGCGGTGGCATTGGCCTGCGAACGATTGGGCGCAGAGATCGACAATTACACCGTCGCGCCCATTTACAGCGACGGCGTGCAGGCGGGCTACCACGAATGGCTCATCGAATTTATCGTCGCCCCATCGGATCTCAAGCAATTTATGCGACTCATAGACGATAGCCTACAGCAGCTCAATGCCGATTATGCAGCAAAGCGCGTGCAGGAACTCGCCTTGCGCATGCCAACCTTGCACAGCCTACCCAGCGGCACCTTTTATCAATGGATGAAACGACGTGACAAGCTCGGTGGCCAAAACAAGGTCCCGCGGCTGAGCAACAGCCGCGAATATGCCGACTCCATTTTGGAGATGCTCAGCGGCAAAGCTTGATGTCATGCGATGAAGAGATCGACAAAGCGAATGCAGGGCAAAATCAACCAATTTTCACGAGGCATATAGGATACAAAAGCTCAAAATCGCCACACCCAAAAGGTGAAAAATAGTCTCAAATTGAGATCCGTTTCAAGCAGGCCAAGAAAAAATAGGCAAACGAGGGGCATAGCGCGAAAAATAAAATGTTGAAAAATAGTGCGTAGGGCTGCATTTCGGCCATAGGAGAAAAATAAGATGTGTTTTATTGAAAAGATTCGTGGAATAAGTTTTTTGTTTTTCTCGAAGATGCCTATCTTTGCAGTCCTAATTTTAAGGCAGAAGATATATAGTAATTGAGATATGGCTAATAACCCCGGTGCCAAGAAAAGAATTCGCCAAAACGCAGTACGTCGTTTGCGCAATCGCTACAAGATTTCCAGCACACGCTCGGCAATCAAGAAGCTCCGTAGCCAGACTGAAAAGTCAGCCGCTGAGAAATTGCTGCCCGGCACAATTTCATTGATCGATCGTTGCGTCAAGGTGAGCATTTATCACCGCAACAAAGCAAGTCGCCTCAAAGGCCACTTGACCAAGTTTGTGAACCACCTTTCCTAAGGCCTAACCAGCTTCAGGAGGAAGAAATATTTTTTCCCCACATTGCGCGGGGTTTTTTTCGACCGCCTGGGATTCCGGCACAACCATAACACACCATGGTGCCGGTATCTCGGGCGGTCACCTTTTTCCCAAACGGGAGCAAGGCCGATCCAACCACAATACAAAATCTCATTTAGATTGTCAGTATTCCTGACAATCTGAGTTTCCGCAAAGCGTGCTCCTGAGCTTCAAGAGGCTTTTTTGGCCCCGTTGAGGCCTACTATTGGCGTTACTTTCCGGCAAATTTTTCCATTCGTTGTTTTGCTTGGCAACCGAAATTTGAGCTTTGAACAAGAATCAAGCACAAGAATGGACTATGCAACCGCAAATCGACCGATCACAAGCTGGGCAACCGAAGATCGGCCCCGTGAGAAAATGGAAAAGAAAGGCGTCGGTGCGCTTTCCGATGCTGAGCTCGTGGCCACTTTGTTGGCTACCGGCACGAGAGACCTCTCGGCCATCGCCCTCGCAAGAAAATTGATCGACCACTTTGGTTCATTGGGCGAGCTCGCACGCGCCTCGATTCCAGCGATGATGGAGGTCAAAGGCATTGGCCCGGCCAAGGCCACAACTATTGTCAGCGCATTTGAGCTGGCGAGGCGCAGGCTGGCAGATGACCATCGACCAGCAAGATTTTCCAGCTCCAACGACTTGGCCAAATACCTCATTCCCAAAATCGGAGATTTGCCCTACGAGGTTTTCTATGTCATTTTTCTCGACCGCGGCAACAGTCTCATTGCCGAAAAGGAATTTTTCAGAGGTGGAATCTCTCATGTGAGCGTCGATGGAATATCGCTCTTTAAGGAGGCCCTTGTGCGTGGCGCATCGGCCGTCGTGGTCTCCCACAACCACCCGACGGGAAGGCCTGCACCATCCACCGCCGATGATGATTTGACGCAGTACCTCATTGGCCTAGCCCATATTTCAGGCATCACACTCGTGGATCACCTCATCGTCACGCATCGGAACTGGTATAGCTATGCAGACCTCGGCATCCTCACCAAAATGGCCGAAAAACTTGATGAAAATCTGAATCCGAAACTTGAAAAGGAAGTAGATCCCGAACGGAGAAAATTCGTTCCAAGGCAGCTATTTGGACAGCGATTGTAATTTTGAGAAGGCTTTGAGCCCCTCAGCGCAAGACGACTTGCTCATACCGAGCCAGGAAGTGGTCGCAAGCATCATAATCGAGTTGACCATCTGCCTCCGTTGCGAAGTGACCCAGGCAAATGGCGTATGGCGGCAGTTCACTTGTCGTCAAGCGATGGAAAACAGCTTCTGGTTCATCATAGCGAATGATGCAACGATGCCAAAGCGAAGCGGTGTGCTCAAGCTTGGGAAGTAGAGCATCCCATACTCCCCCCGTCCCACACAAGAAAAGTGCCTCAGGAAATTGCTCGTTCAGAAAGAAGATTTGATCCGCAACATCATCTATGTCAGTCTCCAATGAAACCTCAAAAACGATGCGCTCGCCCAAAAAGGCTGCCTCCTCCTCATCGTATGCCAATGGAACCTGAACCCAATCGACGGACGCCGCTTGGGAGCGCTCCTTGATCGATGCGGCATCGCCCAGACCAAATCTGCCGATGGTTTCCATGCCGCTCAGCCACTCGGTAATCTCATGAACCGCCGCAGCCGAAAGTGCGGTCGCGCTTGCCTCGTCCAAATCAAAACTTACCAAAGAAATGCCCACGGCAGCGCAGTACCGGGCATCGTGCAAGTTTTTCAAGTTCTCGATCATCAATAAGGGGCGCATAGGCAATGTATTTTGGGCAAAACTACACATTTCAAAGATTGCCAGCGGCATCAGATTGAAGGGCGCGACACACAGCAAAGGGTTAAGAAATCCAAAAACCAAACTTATCTTTGCAACATGAGCGAAAACAAGCGTTTTAAGCGCCATGTGATCACAGCGGCCCTGCCCTACGCCAATGGGCCCTTGCACATCGGCCACATTGCCGGCGCCTACCTGCCGGCAGATATCTTTGTGCGTTACCTGAGAGCCATCGGCGAAGATGCCATTTACATTTGCGGCTCAGATGAGCATGGCACCGCCATCGCCATCAAGGCCCTCGACGAAGGAACGACGCCACAGGCAATCGTGGACAAGTACCATGTCATGATCCGTGATGCATTCAAGGAATTTGACATCTCCTTCGACATATACTCCCGCACATCGAATCCCATCCACCACGAGACGGCGCAAGAGTTTTTCATGAAATTCTACAACGACGGCAAGCTCATCCGTCGGTCCAGCGCCCAACTCTACGATGCTGAAAAGCAGATGTACCTCGCCGATCGCTTCGTGATGGGTACATGCCCCAATTGCGGCAATGAAAAGGCTTATGGCAACCAATGCGAGAAGTGCGGCAAAGACCTGAGCCCAGAAGAATTGATCAATCCCGTGAGCCGCATTTCTGGGACCACCCCAGTCATGCGCGACACCGAGCATTGGTTTTTGCCCTTGGACGAATATGAGCCTTGGCTTCGGGAGTACATCCTGAAAGACCATACCGAGTGGAAAGCAAATGTCTACGGCCAATGCAAGGCATGGCTCGATGGAGGCCTCACGCCACGCGCGATCACACGTGACCTGGACTGGGGCGTGGAAGTGCCCGTGCCCGAAGGCAAGGGCAAGGTGCTCTATGTCTGGTTTGATGCCCCCATCGGTTATGTGTCGGCTACCAAGGAATGGGCCGCCGCAACTGGAAACGATTGGGAGCCCTACTGGAAAAGCAAGGACACGGCCCTCTACCATTTTATCGGCAAAGACAATATTGTCTTCCATTGCATCATATTCCCCGCGATCCTCAAAGGACAAGATGATTATATCTTGCCTGAAAATGTACCCGCCAACGAATTCCTCAACATCGAGGGCGAAAAAATCTCCACCTCCCGCAACTGGGCAGTGTGGATGCATGAGTTTTTGGCGGATTTTCCAGGACAGGGCGACGTGCTGCGCTACGTGCTCACAGCCATCATGCCCGAAAACAAGGATGCAGACTTCACCTGGAATGATTATCAAACGCGCTGCAACACTGAATTGGTCGATACCTTCGCCAATTTTGTAAATCGCGTCAAGGTACTCACCTTGAAAAATTTTGGGAGCGTGCCAGCAAAGCAAGTACTCACTGAGCGCGACGAGCGCTTGAAGGAAGAGGTCTTGCGTGCACAGCAAGAGGTCGGCAAGCTCATCGCCAGCTTCAGATTCAAGGAAGCCCTCAATCAAATGATGGAAATCGCCAGAGCAGGTGACCGCTACCTGAGCGAGCTCCAGCCATGGAAGATGGTCAAGACAGACCCTGAAGCTGCAGGCCATGTCTTGCACATGGGCCTCAACACAGCGGCCGTACTCGCTGTGGCCGCGTCACCATTCATGCCAGCAACCTCTGCCAAGATTTTTGAAATGCTCGGGATTGCTCCATTAAAATGGGATGCGCTCAGCGATTTTGATTTTGTACAGGAGAATGGAGCCATCGTTGAGATTCCCCATCTCTTTTCACGGGTCACCGACGAGACCGTCGCCGCGCAAGTCGAGAAGCTTAACAAGCGCAAAGCCGAGCGCGAGGCAGAAGTGGCAGCAGCGGCGGCGAAGGCCGCCGGAACAAATACCGAGCCCGCGGCCAAGCCAGCTGAGACAACCGTTTTGGCTGAGCCGACTACGCAGGCCTTGCCAGCTTTCAAGGAGATGACCTCTTTTGACGAATTCAAAAAGATGGACATCCGCATCGGGACAATCCTCGAGGCACAGCGCGTCGAGAAGAGTAAGAAGCTGCTCAAATTGTTGATCGACACCGGCTTGGATCAGCGCACGATTCTTTCGGGTGTTGCCGAGCATTTTGCGCCCGAGGATCTCATTGGTAAGCAGTGTACCTTTTTGGCGAACCTGCCACCTCGCCCGATGATGGGCCATGAATCACAGGGGATGGTGCTCTTTGCGGAGGACGCAACCGGCAAGTTGCATTTGCTGAACCCGCAGGGAATCACCGACAATGGTTCGACCGTAAATTGAACGGAACAACCATCTATACTTCGCCATTCTTTTGGGGCGCATTTGCACGGCTACTGCACCTGCATATTGTCAATCGAATATGAGACTGGAGGATGAAACCAAGACAAAACAATTCAAAAGTGAGCATCATAAGCTCACGATCAATATCATCTATACCTACAATTGGTTGATGACGCGCAGCCACAAGATGTTTGAGAAGTATGGGCTTACCGTGCAGCAATACAACATCTTGCGCATCATGCGTGGGCAGTACCCAGCAAGCTGCACAATACAATTGCTCAAGGACCGCATGCTCGACAAGCAGCCAGATGTTTCGCGATTACTCGATCGCCTTCATCAAAAAGACCTGATCGAACGCAAAGTCAGCGACAAGGATCGCAGGAGATTGGATCTCAGAATTTCTCAGTTGGGAATGGACCTGCTTGAGCAAATGGCGCCAGAGGTAAAGTCCATTGAAAGCACGCTCGATTCCTTGACCGAGGAAGAGATGCAGCAAGCAAATGCGCTTTTGGATCGCCTCCGCGATTCAACCCCTGTTTGAAGATCCAGCAGATTCTTATTTAAGGGCCGCCTCGATCAGTTGCAGCGTTTC
>JANPHP010000098.1:0-2078 GCA_031424495.1 Bacteroidota bacterium
TGGCTAGCAGTGCATTGTTCTATCCAGGCGTCGGCATGTTGGTGATCGGCTTTTTGTTCAAGGTCAGCGCATTCCCCTTTCATGCATGGACGCCCGACGTTTACTCTGGCACACCTACTCCACTCACTGGTTTCATGGCCACAGGCAGCAAGGCAGCAGCCTTCATTTCCCTGGCAGTTTTCATCAACCTGCACGACTCCATCGCCAAAGACCCCAAGTTTGAATACGTGCTCATCGGCTGCGCATTGCTCACGATGATCTATGGCAATATCGTCGCTGCCCGGCAGACCGACCTCAAGCGCATGCTCGCCTACTCTAGCATCGCCCACTCCGGCTACGTCTTGCTCGCTGTCAACGGTGGCGAGCGCGGCATGGAAGCAGTGATCTTTTATATGCTCATTTATACCTTGATGAATATCGGAGCCTTTGGCTTGGTGGGCATGGCAGAGCGCACCCACGACGACAATTCGATCAGCTCTTGGAAAGGTTTTGGCCGCAGCAATCCTTGGATGGGTGCCGCATTGTCCATCTTCCTTTTCTCACTCGCTGGTATTCCGCCCTTTGCGGGCTTCATGGGTAAATATTTCGTCTTCGCTGCGGCCATCAACAACGGCCTCATCATCCCAGCCACGATTGGTATCCTCACCTCTGTGATCGGTGCCTACTACTACATCAGCATCATCAAGACGATGTATTTTGATGAAAAAGATCAGCCCAAAGTGGTCACTAGCACCGACATGGGTCCTGTCATGGGCATCGTGATCTTGGTAGTTCTGATATTGGTTTTCGGGGTGTTTCCTTCCCTGATCCAAAGCTATGTCACAGGCACCATCGGCAATGCTGCGGTGACCATACCGCCGATCACCGAGGTCCTGCACTGAGGCGACTAGCCTTCCCCCTAGTCTTGATACAATACATTTCCCCTGTGAATTCAGGGAAAATGCGCTTATGCAACCAAATTGATCGTAAATTTACAAACTGATGAATCTGATTGAAGCCATCTCGCACCCGCTGTTTGCGAAATTGCGTGTTACGAGCGCCCGTTTAGGCGTGCGTAGTTACGTGATCGGCGGGTATGTGCGCGACTACCTGCTCGGTCGCGAATGCAAAGACATCGATATCGTGGTCGAGGGCCGCGGCATCGACCTCGCCAAGGCTTTTGCAGACGATATTGGCAGTGATGGGTTCTCCTTTTTTGAGAATTTTGGCACAGCCATGGTCATGTACGATGACCTCCAAGTCGAGTTTGTCGGCGCCCGCAAAGAGAGCTACCGCCGCGAATCGCGCAAGCCGATCGTAGAGGAAGGCACGTTGCAGGACGATCAGATTCGACGCGACTTCACGATCAACGCGATGAGCATATCCCTCAACGACGCCGACTACGGCGAATTGGGGGATCCTTTTGATGGACTTGGTGACTTGAAAGCGGGGATCATTCGCACGCCGACCGACCCCGATGTGACCTTTAGCGACGATCCGTTGCGCATGATGCGTGCGATTCGTTTTGCGACCCAGCTCGATTTTTACATCGAAGACAAGACCTACAAGTCCATCGCCAAAAACAAGGATCGCATCGGCATCGTCTCCCAAGAGCGCATCACCGAGGAGCTGAACAAAATCTTGATGGCGGCAGTGCCAAGCAAGGGGTTCAGGCATCTTTTCGATACAGGGGTTCTACACCTCATTTTTCCGGATTTCGTGAAGCTGCACGGGGTCGACATCATCGATGGTCGCGGCCACAAAGACAATTTTTACCACACGCTGCAAGTCGTGGACAATGTCTGCCTGCTTACAGACGACCTGTGGCTGCGCTGGGCTGCCGTGCTGCACGACATCGCCAAGCCTGCGACCAAGCGCTATTATCCCAAACAGGGCTGGACATTTCATGGCCACGAGGACCTCGGGGCCAAGTGGGTACCGCGCATTTTTAGGGATCTGCGCCTGCCTCAAGACGGCAAGATGCGTTTCGTCCAAAACCTTGTGAAGCTGCACCTGCGCCCCATCGTGCTCGCCCAAGAGATTGTGACCGACAGCGCCGTGCGCCGCCTCATGTTTGAAGCCGGCGAGGACATCGACGC
>JANPHP010000099.1:0-21088 GCA_031424495.1 Bacteroidota bacterium
TTTCCCATTTCAATTCTCGCCGGAGGCTCGCGTCGGATCAGCTTACGGCCAGAGGCCGCCGCTCGCAATTTTCATGCAATTGCCCTAGGTCTGCATCCGACACCCGCCAAGCAAAACCAGACGATCCAGCGGCCATGAACGGGCAACCTGTCCCCCCAATCGCCCACTCCATGAAACTTTCTGCATCATCTTCGGGCACCTTGTCGCAAGACGACATTCCGACATTCAAAAAAAGCTTAATTTGCTTCAAGATTTGACCTCCGTCCAACGTTGCTATTGAAGTCTATGAAACGATTTTACTTTTTTGCCCTACTTCTTTTTGTTGGCCTCGCCGCGCATGCCCAGCAAAATGTCTCCCTGCAAATCAATCACAAGTTGGGGGCGCTGCCCTTCCAATTTGGAACTGCAGCCACCAACAACCTTGGAAACCCTATCAAGGTGACCCGCATGCATTATTACATTGCCGAGATCACCTTGATCCACGACGGTGGCACCGAAACCATGGTACCCGATACCTGGATCCTGGTGAATGCAGGTCAGGCTACCAGTGTGGACCTTGGCAGCTTCCCCGTCACCAATCTGGAGGCTGTGCGGTTTGGTGTCGGCGTGCAATCCGCCTACAATCACCTGAATCCCTCCACCTACCCTGCTCAACACCCACTGTATTTGCAATCCCCATCGATGCATTGGGGCTGGTCATCGGGCTACTTCTTTGCAGCCACCGAGGGCCAGAGTGGCAACAACTTCGTGCAGAACTTTGAGATCCATGCGCTTGAGGATGCGAACTACTACCAAACCACGGTTACCACTGCTGGCATCCTGAATGGCCAAGACCTGCTCATCGAGCTCGATGCCGACTATGAGATGGCGTACAAGGACATCAACATGAACACTAGCATCGTGATACACGGTGGCTCCGGTCCCGCACGCACGCTGCTCCAAAACTTCAGGGACTTTGTCTTTGCCCCTGCCCTCGCCACGAGCATCGCGACTCCCAGCAACACTTCATTCAGCATCGCTCCAAATCCGACGGCTAGCCACACACGCCTGCATGTCGAGGCAAGCACAGGCGAGACGACCTTTGTGGTCTATGATTACACTGGCAGAATCCTCAAGACCGTGGCTGCCGTCGCAGGCACAGCCGACCTGGACATTGCTGTAGCGGGCTGCTACCTCGTCGCCTTGCAACAAGACGGTCAGACGCTCGCCACGAAGCGCCTCATCGTCGCCCAATAAGCCCACGCGATCAGGCCACGCCACACGGGAGGGGCCACACACGAGGAATGCCCATGTCGCATGGTAGCTCCATTCTTTGATTGATTGCAGATCATGGACATTTACAAGGTATTGCGCATACTGCCATGGCTCGTGCTCGTCTGCCTCACGACAGCTTGTCGCGAAATCGATCCGCCATGTGCATTGCCGAGTCCGTCGGGTGAGCTGCTGCAAGTGCCGCAAGGCTTTCCGCCAGTGCCCTTCCCAGCCGACAATGCGTTCACTGAGGCGCGGTGGCGGCTCGGCAAAAAGCTGTTTTACGATCCCGTATTGTCGGTCACGGGCACCCACAGCTGTGCGAGCTGCCACAAGACGCAATATGCGATGGCAGACAATCTGCCCACCAGTCCCGGCGTTTTTGACCGCCCCGGCACCCGCAATGCGCCCTCACTCGCCAACGTGGCCTATCATCCCTACCTCATCAGAGAGGGCAGTGTTCCCAGCTTGGAACAGCAGGTCTTGGTGCCGGTACAGGAGGCCAATGAATTTGACCATAGCCTTTTGGTCATCGGGCAGCAGTTGCTCACCGACAGCACATACGTGCAAATGAGCCGTGCTGCATACAATCGCCTGCCCGATCCCTATGTGATCACATTTGCCATCGCCAATTTTGAGCGCACCATCCTCAGCGGCAACAGCCCTTATGATCAGTTCACGGCCCAAGGTTGCAAGCAGGCGCTCTCCACCTCGCAGCAGCGGGGCATGGAACTCTTTTTCAGCACCAAGACGAATTGTTTCCGTTGCCATGGCGGATTCAATTTCACCGAATATGCCTTTGAGAACAATGGCCTCTATGAAGTCTATCCCGATGTGGGTCGCATGCGGTTCACGCACGACTCGACCGATCTCGCAAGGTTCAAAGTGCCCAGCCTGCGCAATCTGGGCTATACCGCACCCTATATGCACGACGGCAGCATGCAATCGCTCAGCGAAGTGATCGCGCACTACAATGGCGGCGGCGCAAACCACCCGAGCAAGAGTCCATTGATCAAGCCGCTGCACCTCACGGAAACTGAAAAGCGGGAGCTGCTCGACTTTTTGCTTTCCCTCTCAGACGAGCAGTTTGTGGCCGATGAGCGGTTTCGACAGTAGCCGCTCTGAGCTTATTGCGCATTGCTTCATCCCTGCAATCCCTTGCCATCGAGGATCTGCTGCATGTATTTCGCTATCCTTGACGCACGCGTTTCCGATTTCTTGGGCGCAGAAAAATAGAGGTTGTAGGCCCGCTGCCGTCCGCGCGTGAGGGCATGGAATGCTGCGGCAAAATCAGGGTGTGCATCCAATTGTTGTTGAAATTCGGGGCAGTACACCAGCTCGGAGGTTTCATCAAAATCCACCTTCAAACCTGCTCTCTCCACTTCGATCGCCTCATAAATATAGGCTCGCAAGGTGGCTTCCTGCTCGGCAATCGTTTTGAGTTGTGTAAATGGGATCAGCCGCGCCGATTGTGTATGCTCTCCGGGTTTTGTGAGAATGCGCATTTCGTCATTCAACAAGGCGCCTTTGAAAAAGCTGAGCGCGCAATAGTCCTTGAATGCTGCCAATACGACGACATTGGCTTGCTGAAAGGTATAACAGGGTACGCCCCATTTTGATTCCTCAGTGAGGCCGCATGCTAGCAGTAGCGTCCGCAAATATGCCATTTCCGGTACCCAGCGGTGGACTTTGCAACCGGGCGTACCACCTAGCGGGCAGCGTCCGCAGCCTTCCGTGAAATAAGCATCTACATTCTGATTCATACGATCATCAATGGACCTCTCTTGCACAAATATACTTTTTGCAAGGAATTTCAGCTTCCATTCCAAATCACGACAATCAGCAAGGCGCGCAATTTCAATCCTCCAATCCCTTTCCGTCGAGGATGAGCGGAATGCATTTCTCTACCCTCGCTGCGCGCGTTTTGGCTTGCTTGGCTGCACCAAAATAAAGCTTGTAGGCGCGTTGCCGCCCAGGCGTCAAGGCTGCGAATGCAGCTACCAAATCAGGGTTTCCATCCAGTTGTTCCTGAAATTCCTCCGCAACGGCAAATTCTTCTGTCTTCTTCATCGCCACTTTCAAGCCCGACTTTTCCACCTCGATGGCCTCATAAACATAAGACTTCAAAATACTTTCGCGCTCGACCACCTCGCGCAGGCTCGTAAACCGCAATTGACGTGCAGCCTGCACATTTTCAGTCTGTTGGATCAGCAATCCATGCGGATCATCCAGCAATGCACCTTTGAAAAACAACAGAGCGCAATACTCCTTGAAGACGTGAATCAATACAATATTGCGCTTGTCCAATCCGTATGCGGGACAGCCCCACTTCAATTCTTCGGCAAGGCCGCAGTCGAGCATGAACAATCGCAATTGTTTGATCTCTTCCTGCCAAGCAGTGGCTTTGTCAAAATAAAAATCAACTTTGGGATTCATCATTTCTTGATCAATTAACTGATTGCACTTTTCGTTCAGCAGGCCTTAAGAACCAAGACAAAACGGTCAAAACGAGCAGCAGTAAGCTTGGCAAAGTTTCCGTAATGGCATTGTTGGAAGCCAGATGTGAAACAATGGCGCCCGACATCGCGAAAAAGAAGCCGGCATAAGCCCATTCCTTGACGATGGGAAATTTAGGGATTAGTATAGCTACCACCCCGAGCATTTTCCAGACACCCAATATCGTCAACAAATACTCGGGATAACCCAAATGCGTAAGCTTCTCGACATCTGCATCTTGTCTCAGGAGCTGCATCAATCCGGTCGAAAACATGCCCAAGGCAAGCCAACCCGTGGTGATCCAATAAGTGATTTTTTTAATCTTTTCCATAGGGCTAATTGTATTTCAATGCGGCAACTTGTAGTCGATCATGCGCCATAGAAATGCCCCTCGGCATGCCCATTTTGAGCATTTGGTTCCTGAAGGCGACCGATTTGTACACGATATGCATCGTGAGTTTGCTCGTGGCATATGACACGGATTCAAACTCCAAAAACTCAAGCTGAACAGCTAGCGGAGAATTTTCGATTTCAAAAGTCCGCGTGATCCTTTCGTTGGGGCAAAACTCATGGATTACACCATTGAATTTGTGCACATTGCCAAGTGGGTCGGTTGTTTCAAAGGCATAACTGCCATGCCTTTTGTTTTCAAGCGTCATGACTTTGGTGCCCATCCATTCCTCCACAATTTCGGGTATGGTATAGGCTTTGAAGAGCAATGCCACGGGCAAATCAAACGCTCGTGTGATCACGAGTTCCTGCTTGTCTTCCTCGGCTGCGATTTTCGTCTTTTGTTCCATATTATTCCTTTGATGCGTATTTTTTCATGATTGTTTCCAATTTGTCAAAGCGCTCATCCCACATTTTGCGGAATGGCTCGATATAATCGGCGATTTCTTTGATCTTATTCGGATTCAAATGATAATAAATCTCCCTGCTTTGCTGCTCCTGTTGTAGCAATTCGCATTCGAGGAGTATTTGCAAGTGCTTGGATACCGTGGGCCTTGCCGTGTCGAAATTGGAGGCAATTGCACCGGCAGTCATCGATTGCGCGGCGAGCAATAGCAATATCGCCCTGCGGGTAGGATCGGCAATCGCCTGGAATACATCGCGTCTTAGTTTCATTGCGTACCCATTTGGCTACAAATATATATGTAGCCACTTAACTACGCAAATTTATTTTGGCATTGATGGAGGGGCGTGTCCTGTCGCTCGCCTCAAGCATGTGGGGGCGTGCGGCATTCCATCGACGTGAGAGTAGGTGAATTGCACAACTTCTTCCATTCAGTTTGGGTCATGTCAGCAAATCTGATGATTGTTGGTGAAGATGGATTCCACCCCAAAAAGAACCGCAGAACACCCAAAGCGCGCAGAGATTATCCATATCTCTGCGCGCTTTGCATGTTCTGCGGTTTTCAATTGACCAGCGACACCTTTCTATGCGACCGCAATCTCATCGGCCTGATAGCCGACCTCGCGCAATACCTGCTGGATCTGCGCAGCGCTGACGGCTTGCGTATCAACCGTCAAAATGCGCTGTGGATTGGACAAATCTACTTGCCAATGAGCCGGGCCCACGGCCTTGTCCAACACCGGGCCTACGGTCGCGATGCAACCGTCACATTTGATATTTGTTGAGAACTTCATTTTGTGTAATATTTTGATATTGAGATAAATGCATTCATATTTTGCGCCACTTGAGGAGCAGGCTATTGGAAACGACCGACACCGAACTCAGGGCCATCGCCGCGCCGGCGATCATGGGATTGAGCAAAAAGCCATTGATCGGAAACAAAATACCCGCTGCAATCGGAATGCCGACGATGTTGTACACAAAGGCCCAAAAAAGGTTTTGGCGGATGGTGCGCACCGTCTTGCTAGACAGCGCAATCGCCTGCGGCAGTTTCATGAGGTCGCTGGCAATGATGGTCATCTTGGCGACATCCATCGCGATATCTGAGCCTCGCCCCATGGCGATGCTCACATCGGCTTGCGCGAGGGCCTGCGAATCGTTGATCCCATCACCGACCATGGCCACGACCTCGCCATCGTCTTGCAATTTTTTCACAAAGTCTGCCTTGTCTTGGGGCAATGTTTGGGCTTGGAAATGGGTGATCCCGACCTCGCCCGCCACGGCTGCCGCCGTCTTTGCATTGTCACCCGTGAGCATATACACAGCGATCCCCAATTCCTGCAACCGCGCTACCGCCGCTGCTGAACTCGGCTTGATCTGATCGGCAATGGCGATGATCGCCTGCACAGATTGTGCATTCGCAAAATAGACCACGGTCTGCGCCGCCTCTTCCCAAACCTGGACTTGCGCCTCAAGTGGAGCAGGAATCGTGATGCCAGCCGATTGCATGAGGGCGACATTGCCCACTAACCATGGTTTTCCAGCATGGTTTGCACGTGCTCCCTTACCAGGAACGCTTTCAAATCCAGTCAAAACCAAGGGGGCGGCTTGATCAGCACCAAGATGGGACGTCACAGCCTTGGCAAGTGGATGCTCAGAATTGGACTCCATCGCATACAAAACTTGCGCCGCCAAAGCCTCGTCGGCTACGCCAGGTTGCCATTGCAGTTGCGTCACGGCGGGCTTGCCCTCCGTGATGGTGCCTGTCTTGTCGAGGATGATGGCGCTCACCTTGTGCGCCAGTTCCAAGCCCTCGGCATCCTTGATCAAGATGCCATGTTGGGCCGCTCGGCCCACGCCCACCATGATGGCGGTCGGTGTCGCAAGCCCGAGCGCACAGGGGCAGGCGATCACAAGCACGGTCACAAGCGCGAGCAATCCATGCGTGAAGGCATGTTCGCCGCCCAATAGGGCCCAGACAATAAAGCTTAGCACGGCAATCGCCATGACGACCGGCACAAAGATGCTGGCCACTTTGTCCACGAGTTTTTGCACGGGAGCCTTGCTGCCTTGCGCCTGCTGCACCATCAAAATGATTTGCGCCAGCACCGTTTGCCCGCCAACCTTCTCCGCGACAAACTCAAAACTGCCCGTTTGATTGACCGTTCCCGCCAGCACTTTGTTGCCCACAATTTTCTCGACGGGGATGGGTTCGCCCGAGATCATGCTTTCATCGACAAACGATTTTCCCGAAGTTACAGAGCCATCAACAGGCACCTTTTCTCCGGGTTTTACGCGCAATCGGTCACCAGGCAACAGGTCTTTTACTTGCACGACCGCCTCCTGTCCATTGGGGAGGAGCTTGGTGACGGTTTTGGGTTGCAAGCCCATGAGTTTTTTGATGGCGGATGAGGTTCCCGATTTTGCGCGTTCCTCAAGGTATTTACCGATCAGCAAAAAGGCTATGATCACTGCGGATGCCTCAAAATAGACATCGGCATGCAGGCCCTTGCGCATCCAAAAACCCGGATTGAGGGTGTTGAAAACGCTGAAAGTGTAGGCAATGCCCGTGCTCAGCGCGACGAGCGTGTCCATATTCGTTTTGCCATGGCGCGCCTGCTGATAGGCGTGCACAAAAAATTGCCTCCCAAAGTAGAAGACCACCGGTGTGGCGAGTGCCCACATCAGGTAGTTGGCATATTGCCAATGCATGAACACCATGCCGAGCAACACGAGCGGTATGCACAAAACGATGGAAAACAGCATGCGTGTGCGCAATTGCGCGAGCTCCTTGGCTTGGATTTCGTCAGCGAGATCGGCTGCCGCTTCGGGTTCATCGGCCACAATCAGGTCATAACCAATGGCCTGCGTCGCCTTTTGAAGCTTTTCTACCTGCGTGATTTTGGGGTCAAATGCTAAGACGACCGATGCATTGGCATAATTTACGGCCGCCGAAGTCACGCCGTCTGCCGCCTGCAGCGTGCGCTCGACACTCACTGCACAAGAGGCGCAGGTCATGCCCGTAACGGGCAAGGTAATTGTTTTCAGCGTTTGGAGAATCGTCGTTTCCATGCTACAAAATAAGCGCATCGCGAGAAGTGTAGCATTGCACGATTTTCTGTTTGTATTGCAGATTTCGCCGAGGATAAATGATGGCGTACAAGGCAAATAGGGCCATTGCGCAGCCTTTGATGGAAATGCGCATCAGTGCTACTTCAAATAAACGACAGCCATTGTGACCGCTGCGAGCGGATTGGTCGGCAAGCAAAATGATCCGCTTTAGAACCGCTGCACCTTGCGCGTCAGGGTCTCATTTCCCACCCTCACCCGCAGCAAATAAGTTCCAGTTGGCAACTGCAGCCCAGTCAAGCTGAGCTGATTCCCCACAATCGGCTGACCTAGGTATGCAAAGATTTTGCGCCCAGCCAAATCATAGAGCGCAATATCTGCCTTCTCGATCATCGTCGCAGTCCATTGCAAAGTGATCGCATCGGTGAATGGGTTAGGGAATGCATTCCACATACCCAGCTTGCCTTCGCCCCTGCTCAATTCCACGACATTGGAATACTGGAAATTACCGTCGCCATCGATCTGCCGCAGACGGTAATAATAATGATCACCAAACGCGCCCGTATCCTGCCAACGGTAGACATTCTCAACGGCGCTATTGCCCTGCCCAGCCACAAAACCAGCGTCTTTGAAAGCCAATCCATCTGTGGACTGCTCGATCACGAAACCACGGTTGTTGTTTTCCTGATAAGTACTCCAAGTCAGAATCGGTTGCGGCGCGATCCACTCACCTTGCAAGGCCGTACCCGCGACTGGAAGTCCGCCGGAATTGAAGGGGCCAGTGATGAAAAAGTCGTCGATTGCAAGTCCTGCATCCACGACGCCGCCATCAGACCCAAAGAAAAACCGAAATGCAACGCTGGGATTGGTCGCAAGGGTGGAAATGTCACGTGTGTAAGCCACGTAAGCAGCACCAGCAGCACCTGAAAACATGGCTTCATTGCTCGGAAAGAAGCCTCCGCCCAAATTATTGGGATCATTGTACCAGCCAGCCTGGACCGTGGTTCCGAGTGGCAGCCACGTCGTGCCTTTGTCGAGGGAATACTCGACCCTGAAACCGTCGTAACCCACCTCCGTTGCATATTTTGCGCTGAAATTGAGGGTGTAGACGCCTGGATTGGTGAGGTTGAAACTGGGAGTCCAAAGTTGAGCGCGGCAGTCGTTTCCGTAGGTGGCGACGGCGATCCCCGTGACCCAGGCATGGGTAGGCGACACCGTGCCACTCTTGCCTGCAATGGCCGAGTTACCCCATTCGAAGTCGGTGCCAGCGACATTGTTGGCGCCAAAATCCAAGATATTGACTTCAAAATCACCTCCGTCGGTGGTGAGGTAGGGCGTGCCACGATCAGGCAAAACCTGGATATAGCCTGTTTTGGTAAGTGTCGAGGCACCTGCGTTGATTGTGAGCGTCACATCGTATTTGCCCGGCAAGGTGTAGATGTGGGTCGGATTTTGAAGCGTCGACGTGGGCGAGCCATCTCCAAAATTCCAGATCCAACTCACCGAGCGATAGGAATTGTCTTGAAATTGAACGGTTTTGCCGATGTAGGTGAGCGCAGGGCTGGCCGAAAAGAGCGCAGTGGGCAGGGCAAAAACATCGCTGGTAAATAGGCCGCGCCCGTGAGTAGCTGCGGCCACCAGTTTGTCGCTCGTGCGCACCTGCAACATATCTGTGCGCACATTGGCGAGGCCCGTATTGCCGGGCACCCAGACCGTGGCGCCGCCTGCGAGGGCGTCGGTGTACCAGACGCCAAGCTCGGTGGCGGCAAGCGCCTGGGTATTGTCATTGGGATTGAGCAAAACCCAACGCACCGGCATGTCGGGCATATTGCCCTCAATGCTTGTCCAACTTGTGCCGCCATTGACGGTTTCCCAAATCGAATTGAGGCCATAGTTGGAGTAGCTCACGAGCAAGTGGTTGTCATTTCCTGTCTCGACTTCCACACAGACGGGATAGCCGCCCGGCAAGCCCGTGCTGATGTCGACGGCAGTTGGCGCACCAGTATGGGCATTGTCCACCCTGAAAACGCGCCCATTGTCGATGCCAAAAAAGACGCGGTTGGCAGTGTTGGGGGATGCCGTCACGGCAGAAACCATACCGCCAAAACCAGCAACAGCGACCGTCACAAAAGTCGCTCCCGACTGCGGATTGTCCCAACGCATGTAGTTGTTGCCGCCGACGCAACCATACATGCGGTTGCCGACATTGTCATAGTCGGTCGGGCTGATGAACCTGCCGCCAGATGTGGAGGCCCCTGTAAAGGAGTTTCCGCCATCAGACGAACGGAAAAAACTATTTTGTACATAAGAAGTGTACTGAAATTGCGGCTGATCCTGGTCAATGTGGCAAAATGCTCCATCTCCAGAAGTCGCCTCACTCGTCACGTTGATGCCGCCTGTTGTAAACTGCTGTGATCCATTGTCCTGCGCACCAGCAAGAAAGTAGTCTGTCACTGCTGTCGGATGCATCGCACAGGCATAAAATTGCGTGACATTGTAGTTGTTGCCTTTGAACGCTATTGCTGGAGTTGCGGCATTGGCGTTGCCGCTGCGGAAGATGCCGCCATCATTTCCAAAATAACAGATGCTGGAACTACCCGGCTGATACAGCACAATATGCTGATCAGCATGCACCTCTTGCAATGAAAATCCGCCATACCAATGCGCGACCTGCGTCCAGGTCCCCGCGCCATCGCCCGAAACAAACAGGTCCACGCCGCCCACGTAGAGGCGGTCACGGTTAAGCGGATCGACACCGATGCTCAAGTCATACCAAGCTTGGCCCCTGGAGAAATCAGTCGCTGCAATACCCGGATCGATGTCATCGGGCTCAGTCCGTAATATCCATGTGGTGCCACCATTCACGGTGCGGCAGATGCCAGCGACGACATTGGAGTTTTCGATGAGGGCATAGACATAGTTGGCGTCGTTGGGTGCGCAAGCGAGCTCGACGCGCGAGGGCGCAATGGGAAAGGTCTGTGCGGCGCCAAATGTGGCGCCGCCATCGGTGCTTTTGTGGACCGAGCCCTCCAGCGCTGCGTAGATGTCGCCGTTGGCGGCGATCTCGATGTCCCAAGACATATTGCTATTCGCTCCTGTGATGCCCATGCCACTGCCGAGGACTTTGGTCCAAGTCGTGCCGCCGTTGATGGAGCGCTGTATGCCGCCATTTTGGGTACAGGCCAGCACGATGCCAGTGCTCGTAACGACGATGCGCTGCGTGTTGATAAATGTGCCATTGTTGGTCGACGCAAGCAGATTCCAATTCAATCCGCCATTCACCGACTTGAACATGCCGATGCCGCGAATGGCGTCGCCATTGCCATAGCCCTCGCCCGTGCCTGCATACATGACCAAGGGATTGCTGGGATCAGCAGCCAAGCTAGAGATCGCGAGGTTGGCCATGAGGTTGTTTACGGGAGCCCAATTGGGGGATGCAGCGGTGATATTGGTGGTCTTGAAAAGGCCCCCGCCGATGCTGCCAGCAAAGATGGAATTGCCGCTCGGGTCGTTGGGGTCGATCAGGATGGCACGCGTGCGGCCGGCTACATTGCTCGGGCCGCGCTCATCCCAATCGACCGACAGCGCGACATTGACGCGCTGGGTCGCCCGCAGTTCATCGGCATATTGCTTGGCTGCGAGCAGCCGCTCCTTAGGCACCGTGCCAGTCGCGGGGTCTTTGGTCATGTAGAACTCTTGCTCCCATGCGAGGTCCATGCGGTCTCGCAATAGCAGGTCCCCTTCTTCATCCGCTCCTCCCCTCTTTTGGCCTACTTTATCCTGCTCCAATCCCATACCCTGCATCCCAAAGTCATCGGTTCGGCCACGTGGTCCCAAAGCCATCACGGCAAAAGCCACCACAACAGCAGCACCGAATATATGTATCGCTTTTCTCATCTAGCTACCCCCGATTTCACCCAACATCCTACATGACCAATATTCTCTACCTTGAAGATAAGCCATTATTTTGATTTTGTGGAATGATCGAGGGGATTAATGCTTGCGAACACCATTCTGCTAGCTGTCAACATCATCCCAAAACGCCTGCTTGTCAGCTACAACCCCCAAAAATCGCAATGTCAGCCTCCCTATTCAGAAGCTGACATTGCATAGCTGATCGAGTCCGCTGTGGGCGCGAGCAAATAACTTATCGCCGCACCAATTTGCGTGTGATCGTCTCTGTGCCGACCATGAGTCTGAGCAAATAACCTCCAGAAGGCAGGTCGAGCCCTTGCAAGGAAATGAGATTGCCCGCAGTCGAAACACCTCTGTATGCCTTTACCTTGCGACCAGACAAATCGTAGATTTCGATGTCGGCGAGACCATTTCCTGGGCTGTTGAGGGCAATGGAGATGGCATCTTCAAATGGATTGGGATAGACCTTGGAGATTTCGACGCCACCCTGGCCGCGGCTCAGCTCGACGGTGTTGCTAAATTTGAAATTGCCATCCAAGTCGACTTGGCGCAGGCGATAATAGTAGTGATCGGCCGGTGCCTGGGCATCGGGCCAGAGGTATTTCTGCGTTTCATTGCTCGTGCCTTGCCCATTGACAAAACCCACTTCGGTAAAGGCTAGACCATCCACCGAACGCTCGACACCAAAGCCACGCGTATTGCTTTGGCTATAGGTCGTCCACGTGAGGGTGGGCGCGTCGCCGGTCCACGCGCCATACAAGGGCGAGGAAACCACTGGCAAGCCAGCTGAGTTCGCAGGTCCGACGATCTCGAAATCATCCACGGCCGCCCCAGCAGCAACCACACCGGGATCAGACCCAAATACAAAGCGGAATGCCACGCTCGGATTACCAGCCAAAAAGGAGCAGTCAAACGACTTCAAGGCATAAGCGGCCTGTGATCCAGAAAACCAAGCTTGGTTGGCTGGGAAGACCCCAGCTCCGGAGTTGTTGGCATTGTTATACCATCCCGCAGCGATGGCGGTCCCCAATGCAATCCAAGACACCCCTTTGTTGAGCGAGTACTCGATGCGGTAGCCGTCAAAGCCTGTCTCCATGGAAAATTTTGTCTGGAAGCGCAAGGTATAGGTGCCTGCAGCGGTGAAATTATAGCTCGGGCAATACAGCTCGGCGCGGGTATTGTCGACATAGTTCCCGACAATGGATGTGATCCATGCATTGGATGCAGAGACAAATCCACTTTTTCCAGCCACGGCGCTATTGCCACGTTCCCAATCAGTACCGACAATATTCTCAGGTCCGAAATGCAACTGATTGGGCGCTTCAAAATTGCCGCCTGCGGCCGGTGCATAAGGTGTGCCGAGGTCGGGCAACACTTGCACCCATCCGTTTTTGGTGATGGTGGACGCACCGGCATTGATGGTGAGGGTCACGTTGTACAAGCCAGCTGTCGCATAAGCATAGCTAGGATTTTGGGCAGTTGATGTACCGCCATCGCCAAAATTCCAAGCCCAAGACGTGGCTCTGTAAGACTGATCGATGAATTGGACTGGCCTGCCGATGTATTGTACCCTGTGATCAGAGGTGAAAAGGGCTGTCGGCACGGTGAATGCATCGGTTGAGAAGAGGCCGCGACCATGTGTGCCTGCAATCACAAACTTGTCTGATTGCCGCAATTGCAACATGTCGACACGTGTATTGGCCAGGCCAGAGTTGCTCGGCCCCCAGTTGGTGGTCACACCATTGAGGTTGTCTGTCGTCCAGACACCGAGCTCGGTGGCAACCATAGCTTGGTCATTGTTGTTGGGATTAAAAAGCGCCCAACGAATCGGCATATCAGGCATATTGCCCTCTACCGATGTCCAAGAGGTGCCGCCGTTGAGGCTTTCCCAGATGCTGTTGAGGCCATAATTGCTGTAGACAACCAAAAGGTGGTTGTCGTTGCCGGTCTCGACCTCAATACAACTCGGGTTGCCGCCGGGCAAACCTGTCGATATATTGGTCGCTGTAGGGGCGCCTGTCTGTGCATTGTCTACCCGAAATACGCGACCATTGCTGATGCCAAAAAAGACGCGGTTGGCGGTATTGGGAGAGACGGTGACACAAGCTACATCGCTACCAAATGCAGCCACAGGCACGACGACAAATGTGTTGCCACTTTGGGGATTGTCCCAGCGCAGATAGTTATTGTTGCCGCTATTGCCGTAGAGTCGGTTTCCGACATTGTCATAGTCTGTCGGGCTGATGAATTGGCCACCCCCGGTGGTGACATTGGTCCATGTCGCGCCTGAATTCACAGAGCGATAAAAATCATTTTGAACATAGGAAGTAAACTGAAATTGAGGTTCGTCTTGATCGATATGGCAAAATGCACCGTCGCCACCAGTGACCTCAACCGTGCTGTTGATACCAGCACTTGAAAACTGATGAGAGCCATTGTCTTGTGCACCAGCGAGGTAGTAGTCGGTGAGCGCTGTCGGATGGATGGCGCAGGAGTAGAACTGCGTCACGTTGTAGTTGTCGCTCTTGGACGTGAGGGTGGGTGTGGCCGCATTGGCATTGGTTGTGCGAAAGATGCCGCCATCGTTGCCAAAATAGGCAACGGTCGAGCTGCCGGGTTGGTAAATTGCAATGTGCTGATCGGCATGGGCATATTGAAATCCAAAGCCGCCATACCAGTGGGTGACTTGCGTCCATGTGCCCGCACCATCACCAGAGACAAAGATGTCAACACCTCCGGTCCAGACCCGGTCGCGGTTGAGCGGATCGACGGCGATGCTCAGATCATACCATGCCTGCCCACGGCTCATGTCAGTCGCTCCGATACCGGGATCGGCATCGGCGGGTTCTGTGCGCGAAACCCAGTTGGTGCCGCCATTGGTCGTGCGCAGGAAACCTGCGACAAGCGTCCCACTTTCGCAAACGGCATAGACATAGTTGGCATCATTCGGGGCGCAGGCGAGCTCCATGCGGGAGGCGGCAATGGGCAGCGTCTGCGCAGCCGACCACGTGGCGCCTGCAGTGGTACTTTTGTGTATCGATGCGTTCAGCGCAGCATAGATATCGCCATTGGCAGCGATCTCAACGTCATAACAAGTATTGAACCCGGCGCCAGTAATGCCAAGACCAGTACCCAGTACCTTTGCCCAAGTCGTGCCGCCATCGGTCGAGCGACGCAGACCTGTCGAGGTCGCCGCGAGTATGATACCCGTTGAATTTACAGCGATGCGGTAGACAAATGTGAAGCTAGCATTGTTGGTGGCGGGCAGCTGCGCCCAAGTCACACCGCCATTCACCGATTTCCAAATTCCTGCACCCGACAAAGCATCCACGTTAAAATAGCCCTCTCCGGTGCCGAAGTACATCACCAATGGATTGGAAGGGTCTGCGGCAATCGTCGAGACCGCGAGATTGCCAAAAAAGTCATCAACAGCATTCCACACTGGAGGATTTGCAGAAATATCATTGGTCACCCAGAGTCCGCCGGCCACGCCAGCTGAGAAAACCTTGAGCCCAGAACCCGTGTTGGGATCCACCAAAATCGCCCTTGTACGCCCGCCGACATTGTCGGGGCCGCGCTCTTTCCAAGTCACCCCGGCAATAGCCGCCGAGACCTTGTTGCTTGCCCGCAATTCGTCTGCATACACCTTTGCGTCGAGCAACCGCTCGCGCGGCACGCGCCCGAGGGCAGGATCCACCGTTTTCCGAAATTCTTGCTCCATCGCAAGGTCCATACGATCCCTGAGGGGGATGTCGCCTTTTTCTTCGGCTGAGGCCTCGATTTGGGCAGTAAACTTGCCTTTAACCTCCCCCTCAGTGACCTCTCCAGACGATAGGTTCTTATCCCCATTGCCCAAAAACATCAACAGCATCACAAAAAGCAAAGCGCTACCTAGATAGTAGAGTGACTTTCGCATACGACAAGATACTATTACTCCGAATACTAAAACTACGCTTCTAAAGTAACAATTTTTTAATCCAGCAACAACCATCGCCCAGAACTCAAACGGAGATCGAGGTTGCCAATGTGGACAAAAAGCGCGGGCTATCTGCCGCTGACGTCGTTTAAGCAGATAATTGCATGTTTAGGCGACCAAGCAGCTATAGCCGAATCAAGGCAGTTCCAAAATTCGCGTGGACAACAAACGTATGATCTTAGGAATGCCTGCTTTCACAAAAATTGGTATGGCGGCTTCAGGATGCTTGTAGGCAACGTAGCCTCAAAAATGACATATTGGATAATTGCTTTGGACTCGTCCCTCTTCCTAAACCATAGCCTCGGCCTCTGCCAGCACGATTTCAGGAAAACGCAAAGCCACAAAAGCGCGCATGACTTCTTCCTCGGCGGGCGCCCACGGCAACTCAAACAGGCGATTGATCGGTTGCCAGACTGCTTGCGCATGCTCGACAGCGCGCAATTTGCCACCAATCACTTCGCAGATATAGGGCACCATGCGGTACAGCTTGCCTTTGAAGCTGCGGTCGACATGCGGCAATCGCTCGATCACTTGCACATGCAGCATTAACTCTTCATAAGTCTCCCGTACGACACAATCCTCCAGCAATTCTTCGGGTTCCACCTTGCCGCCAGGGAGTTCCCAGAGCAACGGCAGCGACATTGTTTCAGGCCTTTGTGCAGCCAAAACATGCCCATTTTGTACAATAATGCCTCTGGTAACCAAAATCATGGGTGCAAAGGTAGGCATTTTCGGCCAATCGGCAATGAAGGTATCGTGAATATTGCATGAATCAGGCATTGCGGAGCAAGGCTTGCAGCCGTGGCTGCGGGCGCAAGCCTCCAAATGCGCTGCGCACTGCAGGATTTACTCAGTGACTTTGCTGATTTTCAAACGCAGCGCCACGACCTGCCCGGCATCGTGCAGTTCATAAACAAAGCTATTGCCCTTGCCCGCATAGTCGATTTTCCATTTGCCCAAGAGATCATTGTCATTGAAAAAGCCGCTGTCTACATCGTAGAGCACTAGATTGATCGGGTCGCCCTCGCACAGGCGCAACGTCGCCGTTGCGGGAATGGCGGATAGGCTGTTGCGGTTGTATTCGCTGGCAAAATAATTGTCTTCACCCACGGCAAAATAGTATTGTAGCTCAGGCAGGTTGCTGCTGATGGGGATGATCTCGGTGTCATAATCGGCATTGATCATGTCCAAGCGCTCTAGGCTGAGTGCATAGAGCTGCTCGGCCGGCTTCGCGACCGCGATATTGCCATTGCCGACCATCGGAAATTTGGATTGCAGGCCCTTGTCACTCACAAACAAACCAAACTTGAGCGCATGGCTGCCTGCGGGGACCGTGAGCATGTGCAGCGGAATGAACAAACTGCCAGAAGCGATTGCATTTTCCGGGCTAGGCAATTGCCCGTCTTGCAAGTGGGCAGTGCCAGCACCTTGCGTCGAGGCGCGCTCAGGTGCCACGACCACCTTGCCTGCAGCGTCAAATATTGCCGCATAAAAATAATACATCCCCTTTTCCTCGTTGCGCATCACACCTGTGTTTTTGAATGCACAAGCATATTGTACCTCTATCCCTTGCACACCGTCTCTTTGTGTTGCCTTGGCAGATGTCGACTTGAGGGTAAATGATTGCTCTTCAAAATTGTATTTGTAGGGCAGGTCCAGCATCATCTTTTTGCTGAAAATTTCCTTGGGGCCACCTTCGGTTCCGAGTAACAAAAATACAATTTCGGCCTCGTTGGGGCCTTCTAGGTCGATGTCATGGTAGCTTGCCACCATGCTGAGTTTAGCACCGGCTTTGCCTTCGCGCAATTCGTTGGGCAGCACCTCGGTGCGGTCACCTGTGGAACCGATCTTGCGAGAATCAAATACTTGCTTGCCAGCCGCATTGCGTATAAGCCAGCAGACTTCATATTTGTCTTCGATCGATTCCTCCAGATTGTATTTGAAATTCACATCCGCTGCAATTGCCAATGCCCGCCGACTGGTTGAAAACTCCTTGGCAGCGGCATCGAGCTGAATATTGCTGAAGGTGAATACCTGATCGTTGAGGCTGTGTCTTACGATTTTCTTGTGATTGAAAATCAGCTTGGTTTTGAAGCAATCGGTATAGGTTCCTTCATCGTTTGCAAGGGAGAAATAAAGATCGAGTTGTTTGGGACCGCTTTCCAAAGGGATCGCGGTATAGGGTATAAAAACCTCCTTGCCTATGCTCACCATGCCCGGTTTGCCCTTGACGGTTTGCTGCGTCGGCGTCACGCTCGGCGCATAAAGTCCAGGGTCGGTGCAGCGCAATATGGTCTTCCCATTTTCATCCAATCGATAGGTCATCGAGAAGGTGCGCTTGAAAAAATCTTCCTCTGCCCAAGAAAATGCGATGTCAAATTTCAGACGCAAACCCGACATGCCATTGGCCTCATCCTTGGCATCTTGCTGCATCGTAAACTTAGAAAAAGTGATCGTGTTGGCAGTGCTCTGCGCAATGGCTTGCGAACACAGCAACAGGAACAAGACGGTCCCGACGAAAACGGAGAAGGAAAATCTTGTGGTAGGCAATTTCTTGTACAACATCATTGTGGTTCAGATTTCAAGACAAATGCATCCATACGCGCCTTGTCCTCAGGATTCAAGATGCGCAGGGTCTCTATTGTGGCTGCAACTGTGGCATAAGCAGGGGCCACAAACCAACCCAAAACGGGGATCAGCATCACAAGATTGTTGATGGTGCCGATGCCGGTCAACAGCGCTCTGTGTTTGCGACCAAAGGCCGAAGCCTCTGAAACAGTCATTTTTTTACGTTCCAATACAAAGTCCATGTATCCGAAGCCGGAATAATAGCTCGAAACAAAAAACGCCGCAATTTGCCCCAAAATGGGAATAAAACTCAGGAGAATGCCGAAAAACAACTCCAGCACAATATTGCGCAGCGATAGCTTGAGCGAGCGCCAAATGTCATGAAAAACTTCCGACCAAGACATCGCCTCTGGCTCTTGGCCCCCGAGCAATTTCTCGATCGCCGCACTCAAATTGCTCAATACCGGCGCAAGCGCCACCTGCAAGACATATTTGATGCTCGCAAAAAACACCAATATTGCGACCACCCAATACAAGCCTTCCAAAAACCAATAGGTAAAATCCCCCATCCAATTCAACCAGCCTGGATAGGCACTCGCGCTTTTTTCTATCGTCGCTGAGATCGAATAGGCTATCCGAAAAAAGCCCAAAGTGTAGATGAGTGTGATAATGCCTGGAATCCAAACATACCTGAATAGACGGTGCTTCACGATCACCTGATGTGCCTCGCGATAGGAACTCAGTCCTTGAAAAAAATCTTCTTTCACGCCCATCTAGGTGATCGATTATTCTTTGATGAACCGCGTCACTTGGGATTGCCCATTGTCCAGCACAATGTGCACGAAATAGACGCCTGCTGCCCAAGGTTTGAGTGGGATGCTCGTGCGCAAGCCTTGCGAAGGGTCTACTGTGTCTATGTGAAACACTGTGCGGCCATCGACCGCCACGACGGTGAGCGACTTCATGCGGTCACGTGCAAGGCGACTTTCCAACATCAGCATATCGGTAGCAGGGTTGGGAAACACGCGCACTTGTGGTGCGTTGTTCGACTGCGCGAGCACTGAGAGTTCCAGCGAATCCATCACGCTCAAGATCGAGTCGGCCTTGCAGGCATTCGGGATGCCATAGCCCAGCAAGGTGTCGGGACTCCCAAACTGATTGCCACTCTGCCTGATGGAGCGAATGATGTCCATGTTGTTGCGCAAAGGATGGGCCTGACGCAGGCAGGCGGCAAAGCCTGCCATCAAGGGCGCTGAAAATGAGGTGCCTGAACCGCCGCCGACGCTGCCGTCGCTGCCCACGATCACTGTACCCAGCCCCAGGGCTGCGACATCGGGCTTCACGCGCCCATCGGCGCTCGGGCCCACGCCCGAGAAGCTGACATAGCTGCCAAAGCCGTCCACGGCGCCTACGCAAAGAATGCTGTCGGCGTCGCAAGGCGCTGAGATGTGGTGCCAAGGTGCATTGCCTTCGTTGCCAGCGCTATTCACCACCAAAATGCCCCGCGCCGCAGCCATGTCGGCTGCGCGGGTGATGATCGTCGTGTTGCCATCGAGGTCGGCGTAAGTGAAATCTACTTCGCCTGGATCAAACAGGGTATAGCCCAGGCTGCTTTGGATCACGTCAGCACCCAGTGAGTCTGCCCATTCGACAGCTTGCATCCAATTGTCTTCTTCTTGGTGCGTTTCTGAAAATACATTTTCCGTACGCGCCATCGCGAGGCTCGCGTGCGGTGCCGCACCGACCATCTGCCCGGGCAGATTCCCAAAAATGATGCTGCTCACGTTCATGCCGTGGTTGTGCTCATCAAAAATGGTCGTGTCGTGGTTCACAAAATCGTAATAGGTGAGCACGCGATTTTGCTGCCACAGGCTGTCAAAGGCCGAGATGGTGTCCAAGTTCAAAAAACCTGCGTCAAAGACGGCAATCAAAACGCCCGTTCCCGTAAAGCCGCGCTCATGCAAGCAATCGAGGTTCAATTGCTCGATCTGGAACTGTGTGAGGCCATAGGATATCGTGTCGACCTGAGCTTGGCGTGTCACCGCGTCGGCACCATTGCCTTGGTAAGCACTGTTTTCAAAGCGCGCTACGCGCTGCATGCCGACCACCGCTGGACAGATTGCTTGCAACTGTTTGAGGCTCAGTTGTGTCTCGACGCTGAAAGCATTGAGCCACCGTGAGCTCGCATGAATTTTCACGCCCGCATCCGCCAATTGTTGACGGTAGGTGGCGCTCACAGGAAGATCGGCTACGTTTTGTGTGTGCCCGACCTCACGGTGCTGTTGGAGTGCCTTGGCAGATAGATAAGCCTCTGGATGCAACTCCCAATAGGCTTGTTCTGGTCCCTTGTCATCCAAAAACACCCATTGCTTTTGTTGCGCCACCAAGCCTAGACCCGTGACCATTAAAGACATCAGCAAAAACAAGCGTAAAAAGTTCGTCGATTTCATGCAGACAATTTGAGGCTACAATTTAGGGCTTTTGATGCAGAATTGAAACTGTTTGCAGTAATAACGGATGCTATGCGGGGAGGTTACAGGAGCCCCCCGTCGCGACAGGCCACGTCAGGACCATGCAGGCAGGCAAGTTCCTGATTATCAGAAAATCAGTTGGAGCGGGTAAGGCTTTGAAAATCGACAAAATCCTTGGGCGCGGCAGGCTGCTGCTGCCGGCTGCCTGCGAGGCGACGCGGTCCCATATCAGCGGATTTGCGCAAGTTTTTCAACTCCAATGGAAAGGATCCTGCAAAGTCGCGCTTCTCAAACACCTTGTGAATCAAGGGGGAAATATTGGACCTCGTGGCATGTGGATGCGCTGCGATGCCCATGACCGTGACCGTGGGCCAGCGCTTGCTGATCTCCACGAGGTCAAAGACCTGCAAATCCAGATCGAGCATCAAAATATCGATGTGCAGCTTTGCGAGGATTTCGGTGGCCTCTTGCAGGTTTTCCAATTCGAAG
>JANPHP010000100.1:0-26153 GCA_031424495.1 Bacteroidota bacterium
AATCCCCTGCCACCTGCGCGGTGAGAAAAATCGATGCCTAAACGCATCCTCAGGATTCGCGCAACAAGACGACTTCAGATACCGGTTTACGGCTGCGTGGGCTTAGCTCCCGCGAGAGAAACGGCTCTTCCAGTTGCTCGGCCTCGCCACGGTGGCCAAGTGCGATCATGACAGCAGGTTGCACATCCGCGGGCAATTCAATCTCGGCAGCGGTGCGTGCACGGTCAAAGCCACCCAAAATATGCGTGGAAATGCCCATGGAATTTGCTTGTAGTGTCAGCGCAAAATTGGCTGCGCCGAGGTCATGCAGCGCGGCTCCATTGGGACTGCCATTGGCCATTTTAGTTTGGATCAAAGCGATCATCAATACTGCGGCATTCTTGCACCAAGGCTGATTGCCGGGCATGAGCAGCCCCCAAAGTTTGGCAAAAAGTGGTGTGCCGTGGTGTGCGACAATGTAGCGCCAAGGCTGCTCATTGGAGCTGCTGAAGGCCCACGTGCCTGCCTCGATGATGGTATCAATGTCTGCACTGCTGATCGCCTGCGCCGTAAAACTGCGCGGACTCCAACGCTGGGTGATTGCATCGACGACCGGAGATTGCAAATGGGGAATTTTGGGATGTTGCATATTTAACAGCTAAGCTGTGACGAATTGAGAATTTAGAATTGCAGGCATGTCGCGAGTGAACCGTTGGCAAGCAAAGGGCTGACAAAAGTGTTCACAAAAGAACAAAAGACTTGGGGACAAAATTACTCAAGAGAATTGAAAATGGAGAATGCAGAATTGAAAATTGAGAACCGATCAACTCAATTCTCAATTCTCAATCTAACCACAAGCAAGATCTTAAGCCTGCTTTTGCAGCTCCAGGTCGATGTGGATTTTCACGTCTTCGCCTACGAGCAGACCGCCGGTTTCAGTGGGTGCGTTCCAGACGAGGCCCCAGTCCTTGCGGTTGATCTTGGTCGACAGCGTAAAACCAGCCTTGGTATTGCCCCAAGGATCGTTTACCACGCCGCCAAACTCGACGTCGAGGGTCACACCGTGGGTATGTCCATGCAGGCTCAGGTCGCCATGCACTTGAAAGTCGCTGCTGCCGTCGTAGCCGCTGATGCTCGTGCTCTTAAAAGTCATGGTAGGAAATTGCTCAGCATCAAAAAAGTCTGCACTGCGCAAGTGACCGTCGCGCTGCTCGCTGCCGGTATTGATGCTAGCGATTTGTGCGCTGAAACTGATGTCGGCTTTGCCGAAATCATTGTCTTCGGAGCTCACATTGACCTGATAGTCAGAAAAGCTACCCTTCACGCTGCTGATCATAAGGTGCTTGACCTTGAAACCGATTTCGCTGTGCGATGCGTCTGCAATCCAATTAACTGTTGCCATAATATTTTGTGTTTAAAAACTATATTAAAATGAATACTTAAAGAATGATTTACAATTCAATTCAGGCCGACATCGGCACTTCCATCAAGAGGATTTCAGCGCCTTGCGTCTTGGCGGTCAGCAGGAACTGATCGACGTCCCATATCCCGAAACCGTCGCGCGGTTTCAAGATTTGGCCATCCAGTTCAAACTCGCCACTCAACACAAATGCGTAGACACCGTTTCCAGCCTTGTGAAGGGTATATTTTTCGCCTTTACCCGCATCGAACTGCCCCAAGTGAAACCACGCATCTTGGTGGATCCACACGCCTGCATCATCGGGATTGGGCGAGAGCACTTGCTGCAAACGATTGTGACGATCGCCTTGCTGCAAAGTCATTTGGTCATAGCGAGGCTTCACGTTCCGTTCATTTGGGAAAACCCAGATTTGCAGGAATTTGACCTCGGTTTCGCGGTTTTGGTTGTACTCGCTGTGCTGTATGCCGGTGCCGGCACTCATCACCTGAATGTCGCCATTGCGAATCACGGCCACATTGCCCATGCTGTCCTTGTGCTCCAAATCTCCCGCCAAAGGGATCGAAATGATCTCCATATTGTCGTGAGGGTGTGTCCCAAAGCCCATTCCGGGCGCGACACGGTCGTCATTGAGCACGCGCAACACGCCAAAATGCATTCGCTCGGGATTGTAATAATTGGCGAAGCTGAACGTGTGGTGTGACTTGAGCCAACCGTGGTCGGCGATGCCGCGGGAGTCGGCTGTGTGCAATACTGTGTTACTCATAACTTTTGACCTTGTGTTAGGGATGTGATTGAAGCCAACGATTTCCAAAGGTTGCAGCTCCTCGATTCCATTCGCGAGCAGCTTGCCTGCGGCAGCCGTTGCAGCGAGGAATCCAGTTCCCAGCAATGCCTTTTTCAAAAATTCGCTTCTTTCCATATCCTTTTCAAATTGATAAGTCAAAGCTACGCCAATCACACAGGGCATTTCATTGAACTAGATTAAGAAAACATGTAGCTACATGAATTGTTTTTAGAATCGGCCTCCAGTGGGTATCTTTTTGAATGATCTTCCCGATTTTGGGGGAATGGGCTGTTATCAGGCGGTGTCTCAATTCGTTTCACCTCGATCTACAACCTACGGCTGCAGCCGACTGCGGATCTTGCTCAAAAACTCTGGCGAGACGCCCAAGTAGGAGGCGATGTAGTGCTGCGGCACGCGTTGCGGTATCTGCGGATAACGCTCCAAAAACTCCAAATAGCGCTCCTGTGCCGATTTGGAGATCGTTGCAAAGAGCCGATTTTGCAAAAAGGACAGGCTGCGCTGCACCATCAGCCGATACATCCGCTCAAATTTGGGATGCCGATCCAGCAAGAGCTCCTTGTCTTGCGGACGCAGCAAAAGCAACTCGGTGGGTTCCAAGGTTTCAAAATAGAGGCGAGAAGCCGACCGATCGTGAAAACTCGTCACATCGCCGATCCACCAATCCTCGATCGCAAAATTGAGCGTGACCTCAAAACCGTTGCCGTCGATGAAATAACTGCGCACGCATCCCTTCAGGATAAACCCTTCAAATTCGCAGACCTCTCCTTCCCGCAGCAAAATCGTCTTCTTCTCAAACTTCTTATAGGTGAGCAGGTCGTCAAAAAACTGCAATTCCTCATCGGTGACGGTTATGCAGCGTCTCACGTAGGCATTGATGGCGTCGAGTCGTCCTTCCTTCATTGCTCCTTGCGCAAGGTCTCGCAAAACGCTTGAATGCTATCCCTGATCAAGCTTTGTTGGTCGATGGTGAGGCTGTGAAAGAGGGGCAATCTGATGATCCGCTCGCTCCAATCATCACATGCGGGAAGATAGCGGGCCACGTCTTGACGCTCAAAATAGGGGCTGCTGTGCAAGGGAATGTAGTGAAATACTGCCAGGATGTTTGCCGTGCGCAAATGCGTGATCAACATGTCGCGCAGCACGCGGTCGGTCATGCGCAGGTAAAAAATATGCCCATTGTGCGTGCAATCTGCTGGCACGATCGGCAACTCGAAATATCCCGCATCCGCCAAGGGCTTTAGTCCCTCACTATAGCGCTCATAGTGCGCTAGGCGTCGGCTCAGGATCATGTCCTTGTCCAACAATTGGCCGTAGAGATAGGCTGCGTTGAGGTCGCTGAGCGTGAAGCAACTGCCGACGCCCACCCAGGTGTATTGCGCGACGGTTCCTTTGAAAAAAGCAGCGCGGTTGGTGCCATTTTCCCAGTGGATGGCCGCCTGTTCTGCAAATTTTGTATCGTTCAAGACCAGCATGCCGCCCTGACCGCAAGTGATATTTTTGGTTTCGTGGAATGAAAACGCTGCGAAGTGCCCGAAAGTACCGAGCCAACGCCCGCGGTATTTTGCACCGATGGCGTGGGCCGCATCCTCGATGAGCAGCAGCCCATGTGCCTGCGCCAAGGCCATGTAGGCGTCCATGTCGCAGGCCACACCCGCGTAGTGCACGACGACGATCGCCCGCGTGCGCGGACCGATGCAGCGCACCACGGCGGCGGGGTCCATATTGGGATGATCGGCTTGGCTGTCGGCGAAGACGAGGCTGGCCCCCTCCCGTACAAATGCATTCGCGGTGCCGACGTGGGTGAATGAAGGCAGGATCACCTCGTCACCAGGCTGGAAATTGCAAAGCATTGCAGCCATCTCAAGTGCACCCGTACATGAGTGTGTGAGCATCACCTTTCCAAAGCCGTAGGCGGATTGCAGGAGCTGCTGCACCTTTTGGCCAAATGGGCCGTTGCCGGAGATGTGCCCGTTGTCGATGGCGGCTTGCACCCAGTCTTTTTCTGTGCCCACCGAGCAGGGGATGTTGAATGGGATCATGGTCAGAATGCGCTCAGGTACCATTTCCCATCCTTTTTCACGAGATCCATCATCTCGGCCTCGTCGCCGTCGGGCCCGAAGAGAAAGGGCACCGAGGCATTGTCGCCATCGATCACGGCCGATCCATTGAGTTTGCCCCGCCTGAAAAACATCGCAAATTCTCCTTCAGGATCAAATCCATTGGCATTGTCGCAGATGCGCCGGGTGTCCATGTCGCTTTCGCCAGTGGGGTCACAGAGCTGGGACAGCACGGTGGCCGGCACAGTGCCACGCGCGACCTCAAAGAGTACCGAAACCACCTGAGAAGGATCAGACTGATCAAAACCGCCGGGAGAGGCAGTTTCTATGGGCGCCGAGGCGCCCCCGCAAGCTTGCAAGCCCAAGGCCAGCAAGATGATTCCCATCCATATGCATCGCGTCATTGCCACGAAGGTAAGATTTGCGCCTGTTGGTCGCAAATGGTGTGGATCAGTATTTGTGATACTTGTCCTCATTCCATTGCGCTGGATTGCATTTGATGTAGGCGACGATGCCATCATAGGCATCTTCAGCACGGATGATGTGGTCGTAATACGATCGCTGCCACTTGAAATCAACGATACCGATGGCATGGATCATTTTGGAAGTTGTGGTCTTGTATGCTCCCAGCAGCTGGTCGAGCGGCTTGATTTTGATCGGTTGATCGCGCAATTGGGATTCCAATGTGGGGGGAGGGAGATGCTGGAATTTGAAATATTCTTCCAATTCAGCATCCGCTTGCTCTAAATTTCTGCTTCTAGGATCGGATCCCGATCCCCTAAGCGCTTCATTTTCTGCATTTTTCATTTCAATCAATCCCCGATTGATTTCGAGTACTGCGTGGATATGATTGGGCATCACAATAAATGCATGTGATTTCACATAAGGATAGCGCTGCAGGAGCCAATCCCATTGATCTTCGGCTATCAGGCCCGCATCGCCCAGATTCATTTCCCCATTCTGCACATGCCCAAAGAGGCAGCGCATGTCTTGCAAGCAGGAAGTCACGAAATACAGCCCATCTTGACTGTAGTCATAGCCAGGCAGGCGGATGGTGGCTTTGCGGCGGCGAAGTGGGGTATTCATCTCACATCCGCACAATCCGAATCTCAGCCCGACGGTTCTGCCCATGCAGCTCCTCGCTGCAATTCACGCCGTCGCTGCAATTGTTGAACAATTGCTCCTCTCCCCTGCCGAATGATTTGATGCGGCTTGGCTCGATGCCTTGCGCTGCGATGTAGGCGGCAAGGGCGTCTGCACGCTTTTGGCTCAAAAGCTTGTTGTAGTTGGCGCCGCCGCGTGCGTCGGTGAATGCGCTCAGTTCCAAACCGATATTGGGATTGGATTTGAGCAAATACACGACCTCGGCCACATCGCGAAAGCCAGCCTCGTCAATCGTGCTGCTCTTGTAGGGAAAATAAACGGTTTTGATGACCTTGTCGGGCATCAGAGGCACCAGGGCCATGTCGCTGAGCAAGGTATCCGCTCGGTCTGTCGCGGCGGGCACGACCATGCGCGCGCTCAGGTATTTGCCTTTGCTGGCGATGATGGTATAGTCTTGATCGGCCTCCAAGACCTTGAAAAACATGCCGTCGGGCCCGACTGTCTGTGTCTTTTGCTCGGCGAGGGTCTTGCCATCCAAAAAATGGATGGTCGCTCCGCCTACTACGATATCCCGTTCAGTATCGACGGCGCGACCCTCGAGGTAGTGAAATCCGCCCTTGCGCAAGGCCACGTTTTGGGTGAGGGTCTGTGGCGTGGCTTCAGTCCCCGTCGTGAATTCTAGGATCTGCGGCACGTAGCCTTGGAGGTAATAAATGGCACGGTAATAGGTCGCGGGTTGCAATACCTGAGTATAGGAACCCTTTCTCCCCGTGAGGCTGCGAAAATCCTTTTGCCCCACCAAGCGCACAGTCACTCCCTCCAAGGCCACTTTGGTTTTGGCATCGGTGACGACACCTTGCAATACGTGACGCTTGATCGGGTCCATCGGGATGGTAACCCTCAAGTTTTGGTCGAAGCCAATGAAACGCACGGTGATGTTTTGGTTGAGGTCATGGTAATCAGCATGAAACAGTTGGGCAAACAGCTCCTGCCCTGCCCGCACGACGTGTTTGAAACGCCCCTCGGCATCCGTTTTGTAAATGTGATGTTGTTGGTTGATGTCGATGACCTCTACGCGGGTACCCGGCAAGGGCAGGTAGCTGTCGGCATCCACGACCTGGGCCTCGACCACCTTGAAGCGCCTGAAGTTCATCACATCACTGCCGCCCATGCCGCCGGGCCGATTGCTCGCAAAGTAGCCCTGAGGCTGAGCGGCCAACATGCAAAGCCCAAAATCATCAAAAGAGGAATTCAACGGAGCGCCTTCGTGTCGCACGTTGAACCAATGCTCCCCGAAGCACTCGGCAGCATAGATGTCATAACCGCCCATGCCTTCGCTGCGGTCCGAACTGAAAAACAAGATGCTGTCGCTGCTCAGGTAGGGAAATGCTTCATTGGCAGCAGAATTGACCTCCGCGCCGAGGTTGGCAAAGGGAGTCCACGACCCATTTTCCCAATAAGCGACATACAAATCCATGCCGCCAAAGCCATCTTTCAATTCAAATGCGCTGATTTTGAATTTGCCATTGGGGCTCACGCAGACTTGCGAAATACCTTGCGTTCCTGCCAAGGTGGAGGAGGCAAGGGAGGCAGCCGCTTTGGAGGCTGACGGTTTCAACCCATCGGCCAAGCTCATGTTCATGCCCTTGCTGAGGCCATCAGCCGTGACTTTGCTCAACATCGGCTTGCCGAGACTGCCGTCGGCTGCGCGCGGCGCGCGCCATAAAGCAGGCTTGCCACTGCGCCCACTTACAAAAAACAACGCATTCCCCTCCAAATAAGGCAATACATCATCCTGCGCACTGTTCACGCCGCTGATGCGTCCCACTTGGTAGCCGAGGCTGTCTTTGCGCAGGACCAATGCATCTGCGCAAATGCCCGCCTGTCGACGGGCAGCAACGGAATCAGGGCCGCGCTCGGCATATTTTTCAAACCAAGTCTTGGCCGCCTCATATTTCCCCTGACGCTTGAGCAATTCAGCCAATTCCAGCTGAAAATCAGGCTCGTCAGGCTTGGAAAATACCAGGTCGGTAAGGAGACGTTCCCTGTCGTCGATTTGCCCCAACTTGCCGTAACACAGCGCGAGGTTCCATTTGGACTCCCAATCAGTGGATTTCAGCAGATATTTTTCATGCAATTTTGCGGCCTGTGCATACCGGGATCGGCTCTGCAACTGCATTGCCTTGTGAAATTTGGCGCGGTCTCGGCTGCTTTGTGCTTGCAAGTTGCAATGAACGACCAGCATCACAAGGACCAAAAGCCAAGGCAATACAATGGGAAAATGTGTGCGCAATGAATTCACTTTCAGCAGGTGAGCAAATGCATCAAAAAACCGGAGGTGAAGGAATATCGCGCTGCAAAAAATTCAGGTCAAAACCCAATAACAGCTCGTGGCTACCGCTCCCGAAGTTGCGGGTGGCATTGGTGCCGAGGTCATAGGAGTAGCCAAACTGCACAGCTTTGGTCACGTAAGCCTGCAACAAAAATGCGATTGCATTGCCGGGTCGCCACGTGGCGCCAGCCGTGATGCGGTCCTTGAAAGCAAATGCCAGCGTGAGATCTGCGCCCAAAGGTGCGCCGGTTGCATAGCGCAACAATACAGACGGTTTGCATTTGACCGATTCGCCAAGTGGAAGGGCTGCACCTGCCATGGCGTAAAGGTGGGTCACGGTCTTGCCCTGCAAGGTCGAGTAGCGCGGATCATTGAGTTTGTGGGGAATCAAATCAGAAAATGAAAGCCCTGCATAGAAGCGTTCATTTTGAAAATAAAGCCCAGGAGCTACGACGGCAAGCCCACGTGAGTAATTCACCCCAGCGTTGAATGCATCGTCTCCATTGTCCCAAAGGGCTACATTGGCATTGCGCAGTTTGTAGGATTTGATCCCTGCCTTGATGCCCAATGAGAAGGTGCCGGTAGCCCCGACCGGAATGCGGTAGGCATAAGAGCCGGAAATGAGGGTGTTTTGTGTGCGTCCCCAGCGATCATTGACCAAAGCCATTCCAAACCCGTGGCGCAGGTCGGCCGTGGGAAAATGGAGGGACACGGCCTCGGTGCTCGGTGCACCGGCATAGCCTGCCCACTGCCGACGCCCTTGCAATACGACCGACAATTGTTCGCGGCTGCCAGCATACGCGGGGTTGAGCACCAGCTTGTTGGAGAGGTATTGGCTATAGATCGGGTCTTGCTGCGCAATCGCCAAGCTTGCCAATAGTGAGAATAAGGCTAGGGTCAGCAGTCGTCTCATATTCATCGGCTGATCAGTACTGTACCGCGCAGGGTCTCACGACCAGCACCAAATTCCAGGATGTAATAATAGTCCCCAACAGGCAGCTCGCCACCTGTCGCGTTGGTGCCACGCCAATCATTGATATAGGGCTGCTCGTCGTGCACCTTTTCCCCCCAGCGACTAAACACTTGGAGATGGCAATCGGGATAACGGTCGATACCCTCGACAAAAAACACTTCATTGAGCCCGTCGCCATTGGGTGAAAATCCGCCGGAAACAAAATTTCCAGGCGCCGCATCGACCACCCTGACGGAATCGGAATACTCTTCGCAGCCAAAGGCGTTGCTGATCGTGACCGCATACCAACCGGGTAAGGGGTCAGGGACATCTTGCGCCGTCTGCCCAGCGAGAAGTTGCCCATTGTAATACCATGTATAACCATTGGCAAAGGAGGCATGCAGGCCTGCCGGCAATACCTGTATGATCGGGACGGCAGGCTTGGGGTTGAATGCATAGTTTACAGTGTCAGAAACCGACACGCAGCCCAAGCTATCGATGACTTGCACCCACGCATTCGTCGTAGCATAGAGCAATTCGCTATTGTTCACGTTTCCTGTGCTCCAGAGGTAATGAACATAACCAGAATCGACGCTCAATGACACCGTGTCACCGACGCAAAGACTCGTATCTCGCCCGATGTCAAGATTGGCATAGGGCCGCACATAGAGCTGAAAACTGTCCACGAGCACACAATTGGAGGCAGATGTGATGCTCGTCCAATAATTTCCCGAAGTCACGATCGAATCCCGGTTGCCGATGGTGCCTGTGGACCAAACATAGCCGATATAAAAAGGTGGCAATGAAAGTTGCAGGGACTGACCAGAACAGATTTCGTAATAATTGTCTAGCCCAGAGAAGGGAATCGTGCCCTGCACCACGAGTACAGAAGCCGTAGAGACGCAATTGGAGGTGTCTACCGCTCGCACGGTGTAGATGCCCAAAAGGCCGACCGTAATCGTCGATGAGGTCTGCCCGCTCAGCCATTGGTAGGAAACTTGGCCGCTAGGCACCCCAAACGTAACGGTCCCACCGGGACACAACTGCGGTTGCTGCGGCGAAATATTGAGTGTGCCGCCGCAATTGTCGCCCTCGACAAAGATCGCCATCGTCACGCCGATGTTGGATGCCCAGGTCAGCCCGCCATCGACACTGTAACGCATCGGGTCTGAGGTGCTGGTAAATGTATTGGAGGTTCCCACCGCTGAGTAACCCGAACCGATCAAATTGTTGTAGCCATCGACGACGATCCAATATTTGTCCCCCACCGTGAACGCCCCTGAAAATGTCGAGTCATACACCCATCCACCTGCGGTGTCGGGCATGATGATCTGAGACTCGTGCAAAACAAAGTTCAGATCTGGTTGATTGAACCCGTTGTCTTTCATGATCGACAAACGCACCTCCCCTGTGCCAACGAGCCCTTGCAGGTACACACCAATCTTGCGCACCCGCTTCACACTTGCTACAAAATCTTGCCCCACAAAATCTGCGCTGTTGGGCCCCACGCCCACCCAGAGGCCATCTTGCGGCGTACTTTCATCGATGACCTGGGCCTGCAGCCCTACCCACGATAGCGAGAGCAAGCAAACCATTGCCAACAATTCCCGCAAAAGCTGGAACCTCAAGTGCGCAAGGAATGCCATCGGTCGTCTCATTTCGATTTTGACTTGGATTTAGGTTGAGGTTGTTCAAATGCACTCGCAGGGACCTCCGGCGGAAATTGAGGTTTGATGAGCGATCGCACGATGAAAAAGATGCCCATCAAGACAAATGGGATGCTCAGCAGTTGACCCATATTCAATACCGAGCCCTTGAGAAACTCTGCTTGTTCCTCCTTGCCAAATTCGATCATGAACCTGCCAAAGAAAACGAGGACCAAAAACAATCCAAAATGCTGACCCAATGGTAGCTTACCGTCCTTTTTGTAATAAAGCCAGAGCAAAAAGAGGAAAATTACAGTATAGGCAAACGCCTCATAGATCTGCGCAGGATGGCGGGCCACGAGCAGCGATTCATCTTCCTTGACCACGAGGCGATACTGCGGATTGACCAAGTCTCCGGGCAAGTCCATGGTATCGAGCACCATCGATTGATTGTTGCCCAAGACGCCGCGATGGATCACTGTCCAGTCACCGTTGCCGCTGCCACGCAGCAGCATGGTGCCTCTGGTGGAGTTGCCCGTAATGAGGCCACGCATGTCAAATCTCAAATGCACCCTGTCATTTTCCCAGCGTCCAGCAAAGACCACCTTGCCATCGGCAAAAGGATCACTGAATGATGCTGTGCGCGGATGCAGGCTGTCGCCATTGCTTTCCAATATCGGTGGCTTGCTGCTGACCTCGGCACTGATGTAGCGCAGATGTGCTTTTGTACTGGGATGTGGGTCGACCATTTTGATCGGCGTGCGCACTTCACCCGGGGGAATGGACAGTGGCGGCACAGCGATACTTTGCAGCAAGGTATCGTTTGCGGTATGAAAAAATTCAAAGGTCCGCGCTTGCCGCGTGCCTGTCGGCTGATAGGTAAATTGAACCTGCTCCCCATCCCATTTGGCACGTATCGCCTCTCCTTGATCGGCCCTGGGGAATACAAAACCATAAGACTCGATGGTCTCTTTGCCGAGGATTTCTGAATTCATGAGGTTGCCGGTGCGAATGGTGAGTCCAGACAAGGCCACCAAAATCACGATGCGATCCAAGATCCAGAGCGCATTGCGATGGCTCACGCGTCGCGTCCACAACACGAGTCCTGTGATGATGCCGATCGCAGCACCGTGACTTGCGAGTCCACCCTCCCAAATCTTCAGAATTTCGAGTGGGTGACTCAGGTAATAATCTGGATCGTAAAACAAACAATGTCCAAGGCGCGCACCGATTACGGTACTCAAAGCCATGTAGATGGTCAGCGAATCCAGCCATTGCTCTGGGACATGCTCCTTGACGAAAAATCGCCGCATGAGGATATAGCCAAAGAAAAAGGAGGAGGCAAACAAAAGGCCATACCATCGCAGGGGTAAGCCAAAAATAGAGGGATCGACGTCCCAATGAATGTATTGCAAAATGTGCATCCCCGCGAAAATACGAAAATTCTGCAAGCAAGCACGACATGGTAAAACGGTAGTTGGCGCAAAGCCGCTTTGCGCTGCTGCAAACATCGCGGCTATACCCTTGCCATCATCCTACACCACCACGGTTTTCACCTTTACATCCGCCCCCACATATCCCATCTCCATCCGCCCCAAATCCCTAAAATTCAAGACCTGCCCATCGCGCCGCACATTGGCGATGCGCTCAAAATCAAACTGCGCCGACAACCAGGTCTCTGATTGTGGCGCGCTCTGTGCGACGATGCCCTCTTCGGGCAGCCCGGCATCGGGCGGGCAGTAGCAGGCGCCGTAGCCATAGTTGATGTCTACGATGGGCGACCATGGCGCTGCCCCTACGGTCTGCGCGACCACTACAAAACATTGGTTTTCAAGGGCGCGGGCCCGCGCGCCAACGTGCACCCGCGTCGCTCCACGGATCGTCTCGGTACAGCTCGGCACCACGATGAGGTTCGCTCCAGCTGCACACAAGCGTTGTGCGCCCAGCGGAAACTCGACATCGTAACAAATTTGGATTCCGAAGTTGCAATAATCGGTTTCAAACAAGGTGAGTTCAAACGGTGCAGGCACGATGCCCCAATCCTCCGCCTCAAATCGTGTCATGAAAAACTTGTCTTGGTACCCGACCAAACCCTTGGGGCTGAAGACGAAAGCGCGGTTGATATAGCTGTCTCCCAGCAAGATCGGTAGGCTTGGCGCCACGAGCACACAATCATGCTGCCGCGCCAGCGTGGCCCATGTGGCGCAACAATCATCCACCAATGGCTGCATCGCACTGAGATTTTGTTGCAGGTCTTGCTGGATTTCCACAGGAAAACTGCTCAGCAATTCGATGGAGCCATACTCTGGAAATACCAACAGCCGCGCACCTGTAGCCACACCGCGCGCCACCCAGGCGCTTGTATGGCGCTGCCAAGCTGCAAAATCAGCTTGAATCGTGATCGGATATTGTGCAGCTGCCACGATCGGCTTTGGATGGAGATTGCTCATAGCTTTCGGTTCCAATAAATCATGGTTTTCGATGTGGGTTCCAGTTCACCGATGTCCAGCCATTCAAATTCGCTGCTGAGTTTGGGCTGCTTTTTATAACCGCGCTGCATCCAAAAGGCATCCAAAGGACGGTAGTCTGAAGGGCGCAATGGATGGTCGATCGGCCTGTCAACTGCACAAAAACAGGTCGTCGCATATTCTCCAAAACTACGGGCATGCGCTTCACGTTCATCAAAAAAACGGTGCCCTAGCCCTTGTCCACGGTAAGCAGGCAACAAAATGCTTTCTCCAAAGTAAAAAATCGAAGCTACATCCAGCCCAGCTGCGACAAATGGACGCTTTACCTCTTCGGTCTCGTCGATGAGCGGAATGCAAGTCGTCGCACCGATCATCTCTGCGCCATCATAAGCCGCAAACAGCAGGCTACGCGGTGAGCGTGCATAGACTTGTAAGTAGTCCATTTCATAAGCCAAATCTCCCTCATAGAGATATGGAAATGCGCGGAATACACGGATACGAAGCTGGCCCAAAGCCTCAAATTGCGCAGCGATGCCTTCCCCGAAATAGCTGGCGAATGAAAGCGCTGCATTGGATCGGCTATTGCTCATTGGCTCACCAAGTGGATCCACAGCGGCAAATTGTAATAGGTCGTCACCTTGGAAACTTGCCCATCGGTAATTTCCAGAAATGCACCTGCGGGCAGCACATAACTTTGCCCATGGGCCACAGGCATGCCTTCATCTCCCTTTTTGTAAATGCCATTGACCGTGAATTGCACGGCGACACGCTGATCGCTAGGCTCCGAAAAAAAGACCATATCGGTCAGTTGCTCGGTGTAGGCGTCGTCCATTTCCTGCAAAAATGCTGTAAAAAGCCCCTTCCCGAGGCGAATCCCGCCTTGGTTCACATGGTGCGTGATCTCAGGATGAACCAAATCGAGCATAGCCGGATAGTTCTTGTCGTTGAAATGCCTGTAATAGGCTTGTGCGATCTCTAGTGCTGACATATAGGTTGAATTCTGGCTGCAAAAGTAGGCGGATTTTGATTCTATTTGAATGCTATCATGATATCGGCCTCCGGAGTCTGGCCTGAGCAGCCCAATTAAATCGGTGTGGACTCACAGCTGAGACGGTGCAATGAATAGGAAATCACAGTGGGATTCAATAAGTTCATCCCCAAAATCAATATACGTATGCACTTTAGGAAATCAATCTTATTTGCTTTTATCGCCATCGGCATGATGGGCTGCAAACCCGCAGCAAGTAATACTACCGATGCCGCCGACTCCACTGGCAAGGCACTCATCGGGCAGGATGCCCTCCCCCTCCTGCCGGCAAGCCTGATTTGCAAAGAAGTGCGCGGTCCCAATGAGGATGCGCCCTTGTCGATAGTTTCCATTAAGATCGGCGACCAAATCACTGTCATCGACAGCATATCGGCCTGCGATCAGATCGTGCCTGGCGAAAATGGCGTTCCCAAAGATGCGCTTTCAGCCTGTGGCGGATGGTGGGCTGGCGCAGGTGACTACCTATACATCGCCGCTGAGGGGAATGATGCCGTCGTGATGGCTGGCTGGCAAGACGAGTCACAAGAAGACGAAGGCTACCACTTCAAAGAGTTGAAACGATTTTCAAGGGTACAGCATTGATTAAGATATCGCTGCTACACCAACCAAGCTTCTAATTTCAGTTTATTCAATTTCTCATTTACCCACATAAGACGTAGATCATGGCACAAAAGGATGCTTTTTTGAGAGACTTAGAATTGGAGGGTGTAAAAACCCGTCGCATGCTGGAGCGCGTTCCAGCCGAGCACTGGGGCTGGAAACCTCACGATAAATCACAGGCGCTTGGATCACTCGCCACACACATCGCCAATCTGCCCGTCTGGGCGTCTTACACCTTGGAGCATGACGAGCTGGACTTTGCAAAGCCGATGAATCGCCCCGAGCCCGTCACGACTGTCGAGGGCCTGCTCGCCCGATGCGACCAGTAACTTGCCGATGCAAAAACGGTGATTGCGGCCACGAGCGATGAAGTTCTGGACAGCAATTGGACCATGCGCAACGGTGAAATGATTTTCTTCACGCGCCCCAAAAACGAAGTTCTGCGGGAATTTGTATTCAGCCACATCATACACCACCGCGCACAGCTGAGCGTGTACCTGCGCTTGCTCGACATCCCCGTGCCGGGCATGTATGGGCCGACTGCGGATGAGCGCTGATCTCGATGCATGATCAATGAAAAAGGATGAATGATGCCTCAAGTACGCATCGTTCATCCTTAATCATTTTGTTTATATTATCTTTTCGAGGCAAGTCAAGTGCATTTCACCAAAAAGTCGGTGGCACGACTTTGCAGCCATTCCACCTTCTTCTCTGCTTAATGCCTTTTGGGTTGATTCTCAATCAACAGATTAAAGTTAGAGGGGCATTACGATGGGAAAAATACAAGATTTACGTGAACAGGAAAAGGGGCTGCCTCCCTTGAGACAGCCCCCTGCGTTGCTTGCAAAATGCCAGCGGATCAGTACCAGTAGACATCAAACCGAGCGCCCTGTGCCTTGAGGCGGTAATCCAGCGAATTGACATTGCTGGATGCTGCCCATGAGCTTGTGCAAAGGTAGTTGCCGCCTGATCCTCCCGCCCATGAGCAATAGGTCCAGGTACTTCCCGCTTGCTGCAACCAAGCCGACGCGCAGTTTCCGTTCAAAGGAGTTACCTTGAAATAGTGAGGTGCCTCCCATGAGTAGAAGTAATATGGGCCACCTGAATAATAAGCCACTTTGCCTGAGGCGGCCGAATCGCCCACTTCCAATTTGAAGCCCTGCATATTAGGCTCCAATCTGCTGAACATTGTGCTGATGTGAATTGCATTTTCCTCGGAGAGATGTTGCCCGCTGACGGTCTCCACAGCAGTAGCCTGCTGGCCATCAGCAGCCTCCGAAGCGGGTGTCGCTTTCATAGCAATATGGGATTCAAATTCAGCCAAGGCAGCTTCATTGTCGGAAGAAATTGTCAAGGTGGCAGAGTTGGCACCATCCTGCAAATCGATTACATGCCGGTATTTGCCAGGTTGCAGTTGGGTAGGCTGGCTATCAACAGACTGAATCGCTTCACGTTCACATCCGAAGAAACCAAGAGTGCATAGCACAAGCAGTGAAAAGAGGGGAATGAGATTCCTTTTAAAGGTTTTCATAATGTAGAAATAAATGAAATAAATCAATTGGTAACAATTAATAGACACCACGAATCAATCAACACGGAGAACTATTTCGGCCAATTACAATTCAACAGTTTAGAGACTCATTACACCCTAATGACGTGGGATTAATTACTTTTCCATACTTCATTTCTATTTTTTGAATTCATGTGCCACAATACACTGAAATTCAAGATCTTAAAAACAAAGTGATCCTTGATATTCACACGCAAAAATAGGAGACTGCCTCCAAAGGACTCATTTCATTTAAGTGTATAACAAATTAGGGCAGTTGCTTAATAACCAATGCGGCCCATCTAGCACCCAAGGTGTGGGAGTCGTTGGGCTAACCGCCTTGGCGGAGGAAGGCCACGGGCCGCAATTTGTTTTCACGCGATTGCCTCGGAGGAAAAACCTAGCAAAAAACAAAACCGTCCCTTTGCGATTGCACAAAAGGACGGCTCTATATCTGGGAGGCATTTTCAGAAATTGAGTCCGCAAGGCGCATCCTCAATCGCTTCATTAACCGCAGGATCAAATTTTCTCACCCAATCCCGCAAGCGTCTCGCGCAACAGCTTGAGCGTCGCTTCGCCGTCGGCTTTTTTCTTGCGCTCGATTTCCACGACGGCAGCGGGGGCGCTGCTTACAAATTTTTCATTGCTCAGCTTCTTGTCGATGCTCGCCACAAAACCTTCGTTGTAGGCGATGTCTTTGAGCAGCTTCGCTTTCTCAGCCTCGATGTCGATGTTGTCGCCTAGCGGAATGTAAAATTCGGTGGTGAGCACACGCAAGCTGCCGGTACCCGCAGGGGCTTTGTCGACAAACTGCATGCTGCTCAAACCCAGGAAGCGCTCCAACACCGGCAGATTGGCGGTAAAGATTTCGGGAGTTTGTGTATTCACAAACAGGTCGATTTGTTCTATGTTGCGGATGCCCTTCTCCGCACGGAAGGCACGCACGGCAGTCACAGTGTCTTTCAACAATTCAAATGCAGTAAGCGCCTCGAAATCGTCACCGACGACTATCGGTTCCGGAATTTGCGTGATCATGATGCTCTCGCCCGGCTGACGCTCGCGCAGGCTTTGCCACAATTCCTCGGTAATGAAGGGGGTAAAAGGATGCACCAATTGCAGCAGCAACTCAAAAAGGTTGATCACCTCAGCGTAGGCAGCCGCAGAAATGGATTCCTCTTGTGCGGGTTTCATCATTTCCAAAAACCAGCCGCAAAATTCATCCCAAATCGCACGGTAAATCGTACGCAGCGCCTCTGAAATGCGGAATTTCTCAAAGTGATCAGCCAACTCTGCTGCTGTGGCACTTACATAGCGCTTCATCCAATTGATCGCAATTTTCTGAAGTGGGGTAATCGTCCCTTCCTCGTCGACCTGCCAGCGCTGAACCAACAGATACGCATTCCACATCTTGTGCCTGAACTTGCTGCCTTGTTCGCAGAGCTTGCTCTCCAGGGCTTTGAGCGTGAGGTCGATCGGCGTATCAAAGGTGAGGTCCCCTCCTGCTGGCGAACTCATCAAAACGCCCACGCGCACGCCGTCGGCTCCATACAAGCCTATCAGATCCAATGGATCGGGCGAGTTGCCGAGGCTCTTGCTCATCTTGCGGCCGAGTGCGTCGCGGATCAAGCCCGTGAGGTACACGTTTTTGAAAGGCTCCTTGCCCTCGTATTCATAACCTGCGATCACCATGCGCGCCACCCAGAAAAAGAGGATGTCGGGCCCGGTCACGAGGTCATTGGTCGGATAATAATAGGCTGCCTCGGCATTGCCTGGTTCGGTGAGGCTTTTGAAGACCTGAAATGGCCACAGCCAAGAGCTGAACCAAGTGTCGAGCACGTCGGCATCTTGGAGCAAGTCCTCGGCGCTGAGGTCGAGGCCAGTCTTGGCGCGGGCCTTGGCCAGGGCGCCCTCGGGGGTCACATCTACAAAAAACTGTCGCTCGTGCTCAGGCAGCGCGGTCTCGCTGCGCAGGTAATAGGCAGGAATCTGCTGCCCCCACCAGAGTTGGCGGGAGATGCACCAGTCCTTCACATTTTCCATCCAGTGCCGGTAGGTGTTTTTGAACTTGGCGGGAATCAGGTTCACCGTGTCGTCCATCACCGCCGTGAGGGCCGGCTTGGAAATCTCCTTCATATTCACCCACCACTGCAACGAGAGGCGCGGCTCGATGATGGCATCTGTGCGCTCGCTGTGGCCGATGCTGTTTTTGTAATCCTCGATCTTCACGATGTGGCCTGCGGCCTCCAGATCCTTCACGATCTTTTTGCGCACCACGAATCGGTCTTCGCCCACATACAGTTGTGCTGCCTCGCTCATGGTCCCATTGGGATTGAGCACGTCGATCGTCTCCAAGTTGTGACGCTTGCCGATCTCGTAGTCGTTCACGTCATGGGCGGGCGTCACCTTGAGGCAACCCGTGCCAAACTCGATGTCGACATAGTCGTCGGCGATGATCGGGATGGCGCGGTTGATCAACGGAACGATGGCCTTTTTGCCAATCAGGTGCATGAAACGCATGTCTTTGGGATTCACCGAGATGGCGGTGTCGCCTAGGATGGTCTCGGGGCGCGTGGTCGCGATTGTCACCCATTCGTTTTTGGTGCCCTCGACTTTGTACTTCACGAAAAACAGGCGGCCTTGTTGATCTTTGTAGATCACTTCCTCGTCGCTGAGGGCCGTGAGACCGGCCGGGTCCCAGTTGACCATCCGCAGCTCGCGGTAGATGTAGCCCTTTTCATAGAGGTCGCAAAAGACCATGATCACCGCCTTGTAGTAGTCGTCGTCCATGGTGAAGCGCGTGCGCTCCCAGTCGCAGCTCGCACCGAGCTTGCGCAACTGATCCAGGATGATGCCGCCATACTTGTCTTTCCACTCAAAGGCGTGCTTCAAAAATTCGTCGCGGGTGAGGTCAGATTTTTTGATGCCTTGGTCGCGCAGCAAGCGCACGACCTTGGCCTCGGTGGCGATTGATGCATGATCGGTGCCCGGCACCCAACAGGCGTTATAGCCCTCCATGCGCTTGCGGCGGATGAGGATGTCTTGGATCGTGTTGTTGAGCATGTGGCCCATGTGTAACATGCCGGTGACGTTCGGCGGGGGGATGACGATGGTATAGGGTTCCCGCTCGTCTGGGACGGAGCGGAAAAAGCCGTTTTTTTCCCAGTACTGATACCATTTTTCCTCGCTCTCGGCGGGATTGTACGTCTTTGCGATACTCATTGCGTGTGCCCTTTTTTGGGTGTGCGAAGATAGGGAAGAATTGCCAGACTTGTAGGGAATTTACAAAATACATGGGATTTGCAGGCCTCAAGGCCGTTTTCCCATCGGTCTTCGGTTCCTTTTGCGGGGAATTCGGCTTCCAGCAATTCTACATTTGGCGGTAGCAGACTTGAGGAAAAGCGCTCAGGAAAGAGATGATTCGATATCGTGAGAAAATTGAATCGAATGGATGTAAGCTAAAATGGCCAAATTGACCTATTTACTGATATTTACCGATCCTTTAAACAGGTATCGTAAGGGAATATGGTCACATGGCCTCAAACAGATTCCAAAATAATCGACCGATTTTATGGATTCCCGCAATTTCCCTCGTCATCCATTCAAGAACATCATTCAACCCAGCCACTCGTTGAGGTTCGATCAGGAGCACTTTAGGTAGTTACTTTTTTCGTGATATTGTAAGCGAACTTATTTATATTTCATGCAAGTTGGTAGGGAGAAAAATTGGAGAGATCAAGCTTTTTATTTTCAGAGAAATGAAAAACATTGTTGTAGTACAATCACCGCAGGAGCGTAGAGAATCACCTATTCGACTAGACCAAAAGCTCATTCCCCACTTGGAGCAATGTTGGCATGCAGACTCCATGCGTGAGGCCGTGAGGTTGATCAGGCGCCACAAGCCGAGCTTGGTGGTCTTGGATGTGGACATCGAGGCAGGCTTGGGTTTTGAGCTATTCGAGCGCACCAAAAACCTCACCTATCAAAAAATAATCCTTTGTGAAACAGATGATTATGCTTTCAAAGTCATGCGTTTTAGCATCGATGACTACCTACTGAAGCCGGCTTCAGGTCCTGAGGTCACGGTTGCAATCCAAAAGTTACTATTTCGGCAACAGAAGTACTCGATTCAGCAGCTTTACAACCTGCGCAAGCGCGTGCACCTCGCGACTGTGAAGCAGGTCTTTTTGCTAACGAATGTCGGCACGATCGTTTTGGAACTTGCGAATGTGGTGCGCGTGCAAGATCAGATCGATCATCGGGTGCTTTTTATGGTCGATGGCTCGCAATACAGTTGTGCTTTACCGCTGAAGAGATTGTCGGCATTGTTCGCTGGAAATTCATTTGTGCGATTGGCCTCAGATCAAATTGTCAACAGCTTGCATTTGCAGAATATCAGGATGCAGGAGGGGCGCCTCTACGCGACGATGCAAGACGATTACACCATTAGGGTTCCAATTCGGGCAGAGGATCGCATTCACTTGTTGTTGAAGGAAAGAAACATTTCGATGCAACCGCCAAGGGAAGACGAGATTTGAGCCCTAGCTGAAAATCCCGTCAAATGGAAGTGACCCATCACCAAAATTGGCACAGTATTTGGAAAGTTCTGCTTGTAGTTTAGCGTTCTTTCCTTGGAATTGTTCTCCTTAGCAGGAGTGCCCCACGACTCAGGTTTTGGGGCATTTTTTTTTACCTCCTCGACTTACAATCCTAAAAAACGAGTGGTATCCCCAATGCCCGTTTCAAATCTGCAACCCGGAGCAGTTGCTGCCGCGCATGGAGGCTTAAAATACGCAAGACTTCGTATTGTCTCGCACGCCCATGCCTTCCAATTTTGACAAAAAGAAAAAGTCATCATGAACGCAAAATTAAGCTTCACTTTGATGCTCGCGATGTTCGTCGGCACAGCAGCGTTTTCGCAATCGACGCCCAATGAAACCCATGAATACCTCGAAATCAAGGATGATCCCGAATTTGTGGCCGACAAGCTCCTGAGCTTGGAACTTTGCGGGCCACTTACTTTCAGCAAAGGCGCTGGCCTGACATTGGGGATCGGATTGAATGGGCTTTGGGCACTCACGCCCAAGGTGCAAGCCCAAGGGACGCTCGATTTCTTGCCGATACAGATCCATGGCGGCATGGGTTTTGGCCTAGAATTTGGCCCAGCGCTCACCCTCACGGAGCGTACCAAGGAAAAAGAGGTCCGTGTGGTCCTCAAATATTCAGATCGTTCCTACAATACGCCGACGGAACGTGTGCGGGAAACCTCGGCGACATGGCTCAATGTCACTGCCACCTACCTGACCAAAATGAAGGTTCGTGGAGGCGCTTATGTTTATAAGACCACTTTTGAAAACGAGAAAGATTTCAACTATGGGCCGTTGCCCTATACGATGGCGGGCATCTATGGCGGATTTGAATTGTCCAAACAAGCTGCGTTGATCTCTCAGGTCGATGGCCGCAAAGGGATCACGAGCGGCCTCACACGGATTTATGTCGATGTCTTGGTGCTACCATTGCGTAGTTTCGGTGCCTTGGACGTCGATGGGACGATCCGCTCGGCGATAGGCGGTGGCATACTCGGCGGACGAATCGGGTTTCAGACAATTTTTAATCCCAACAAATCCAAAAATTCGAGCGAAGGCCGCCTGAACGATTATCAAGTCTTTCCCAAATTTTTCTTCAAGACCGAACTTGGATACCGCCCTGCCGAAGGGGTATTTTGGTCGCTTGGAGGTGGATTGCTGGTTTGGAAAAATCGGTAAGGTGAACGCGCCGAGGCGCTAGGCTATCGTTTTCAAAGCTGGGGAATGCAACAATTGAAGGCACGGCACCGTCAAAATTGGATTTCCCAGGCCATGATTTTGCGGTCATCGCTGCAGGAGAGCAGCACATCATCAAGCCACAAAAGGCGATTCACCCCATTCCAATGGCATTGGTGCTTCTCAAAACTGATTACCTTCAACAGTTCCAAATCATCCGGATTCCAGACCTTGATGGTCTTGTCCATGCTGCCGCTATAGAGCAAGTCGCCTGCGCCACGCACAAGGTCGTTTACTGCAAAATTGTGAGCAGGCACTACCGCCAACTCGGTCGGCCTTCCCTCCTGCCCCACATCCCACATCCTGATATGCGCATCCCTGCCCGTCGAATACAGCCGCTCATCCTCACCCATCAGCAGCCTGAAAATGGAGAGGCTGTGCGCTTTCCACTCCCGCTGCAGGTTGAAACCCATGTCCAAAGCTCGAATCAGACCATCGCTTGCACCCGCATAGAGGCGCTGCGCCCCCGCATCGTAAGCGATTGTGCGCACGCTCTTGTGCGCAACCTGTTGCCAATGAATATGGTCCATGCGGTCGAGGTTCCACACCGAGATCGCCCCGTCTTCGCCTGCAGCGACGACATGCTGTCCATCGGGCAGGAGTAGAATGTCAAACAAAGATTTTTTGTGCAATTGCACCCGCTTGATGGCCTGCCCGCTCTGCAAATCCACAAATACCAGGTCGCCCGTCTGCAGGCCGAGGAGCAGCCAATTGCGCTCCGGAATCACGCACATGCAAAAAACTGCAGCCGGCGACTTGGCCATTGCCTTGCCTTCGCCAGTGGCCAGATTCCACTCGGCGACGATGCCCTCTGAGCCACAACTGATAAAATGACCCGGCCTTGCGGCCTTGCTCAGGCTGTAAATGGCGGCCGTATGGCCCGTATATTCACGAAGTTTGGTGACGATCATTTCCTCTGCATCGCCCCACAGGCGATGAACGCAAATGTAGGCATTATTCAGGAGCGCGGCAGGCAAGCCACGACCACAAACGCAGCGATAGGTCCCCAAGCTGTATACAAGCTGGTTCCGATTCGCCCAAAAAGCAAAATGCCCGTAAGTCCATGGATTCACGGGCATTTTGAAGTCCAATTTCCAATTATTCCTTGGTCACTGTAAATTTTTGAGAAGTGCTGTAGCCCTCGTTTGAAACGCGCACGACATACATGCCTTCGTAGACCGTCTGCAAATCAAAGTAAGCGATGGTCTGTCCTGCATGAATCGTGGTACTACACAGAAGCTTGCCCGCGAGGTCAAACAATTCAACCGCCAAATCGGCCTCGACCAGTCCGCCGACTTGTATACCGACGAGGTCTGCTGCTGGATTGGGGAATACGCTCAATTTCAGCTTACTGAAATTGGCCTCAGAGATCGCGGTGGCTCCGGTGTAGATGGTGGTCGCTTCCGAGATCGAGGTCACCTTACGGTTGGCATAGGTGCCGTAGTAGGTTGGGCCCACGACATAAGGATAGGCGGAGTTCCAGTTGGCATCGACGGTTGCAAAGTAGGCATAGGTACCATTAGGATACTCAGGCGTCACGCAAAAGCGACCGTTGTGCACGTCCAGATAGTCTTCCATGCCTGTGTGAGCGACATATTCGTAGTCTTCACGGAAGTAGCCACGGAAATAGGTCGCGTTGATCGCGGGGCCATCGGGCACGTTGGTGCCATCGGGCCACAGGCTGCGGTCGGTAATGGCGGAGAGCTGATAACTGGATTTAATCCGCGTGATGCCACCGCTTCCATTGACGTTTGCGTAGCCGTAGGCGCCATAAATGGGAAACCCGTCGTAGGCAAAGCCAAGCAGTGGCGAATGCACCGTGCTGTCAATCGCATAGAGACCGTCGGCGTCATAGAGGTTGCAAATGGTAGAAATGACGGTTTGGTCGAGCTTGAAAGCTGATGGATTTTGGTGATGGTGGTAGTTGCCCATGGCGGGGTGGCCTTTGGAGCAATCGAAGCCTGCTTTCTCAGCAGGAATCGCATCACGGTTCCAATAGGTGGTGCCGCCACAAGGGGGATTGCCGGGGCCGCCACACAAGGAGTTGGTGGTCGTGTTCCAAGCGACGCCGTCGCGGTAGTCAAAAAGCGCCACGCCATTGATAAAAACGCCGATGTTGCCGCCGCCAGTAGCGGTAGGATTGCCCGTATTTTGGGTCGGATTCAATGGGAATTTGAAAATGGCATTTTGGCTCGTGGCATTGGAGGGATTGCCATCGAGAAATGGGCCGGTGGGATAGGAAGGCACTCCTTTGGTACTCACGTAAACGCTTGTGGCCGAGTACTCCACCTGTTGGCAATTCACCAAAATATTGTTGGTGACCGGGGTCGAGTTCCCCGACATATAATAAGTCCCGGTAATGGTTGTGTTTTGCAACCATTGGGTGATGGCTGGGCTCAATTGGGCTTGGGTAGCACAAGAGGCAAGCAACAGTGCGATCGATAAAAAAGTCTTCTTCATGCTGTGTTGATTTTAGGTCTTAGATACCATTGCTCAGAAAAACCTGCGCGCACTGGTGAATTATTTTTTGGGGTGTTGATGCTTGGGGTCAAAGACAAATGCTTTGTCGCTCAGCGTAAGCAAAAAAGCGATGAGGTCGGTCTTGTCAGTGGTAGACAGCACGATGGGGGTTTTTAATTCGCGGGATAGGCTGGGCGAATGCGTGATGCCGCTGGTATAGTGATTGAGCACTTGGTTCAGCTTTTTGAAGCGGCCATCGTGCATGTAGGGGAATGTAAAAGCAAGATTGCGCAGGGACGGAATTTTGAAAAGCAAGCTGTCTTGCGGTGATTGCGTGACCTTCATTCGCCCAAAATCAAATAGCGTTGTGTCGACAGGCAGGCCATTGTTGGCGAATGCATAAGTAGAAAAAAGCGGTTCGCGGTGGCAGCTGTTGCAGTTTTTCTTGAACAATGCATACCCCTTGGTTTCTTGTGCGGTGAATTGCGCCTGCCGAACGCGCACGCTGTCATACTTGCTATGGCAGCTCACGAGCGTGAGCTGAAATTGGGAAAGCGATTGCAAGACATGCTGCCCCGTGACCACGCTGTCGCCAAATGCCGCCCAAAATAGGTGACGATAAGGCGCCTTGGCCTGCAGCTTCTCCACCACATGCCCTACATCTTCCCCCATCTCCTTGGGGTGGCTGATCGGAGCCAAAGCCTGCATGTCCAAATGATGGATCGCACCATCCCACATAAACCGTGGTTGCCAGGCGAGGTTGAAGAGCGCCGGGGCATTGCGGGTGCCGATCGCGTCGCCGATGCCATGGCTTAGGTCGTGGTCGGTATGGGAAAATGCATTGTAGGGCGAATGACAGGATGCACAGGAAATCGTATTGTCCAGCGAAAGCACGGGATCATAAAACAACATACGCCCCAATTCCACCTTTTCCGGGGTGAGTGGATTGCTTTTGAAATCGTAAATCGGTGTTGGGAAATAGGCTGGACGCTCCATCAAAGGCGCCACCGTGCCGCAGCAGAGCAATGCCGCAAATGCCAAAAGTACCAGCGACGATTTTTTCCAATTCATTTGGCAAGGATGAATAAACCTGCTGCTGCCTTTGACAATTCCACCGCCTTTGCACAAGGCCGCATCACCTCATAAGTCTCTTGGAGATCGACGAGTCCCAAAAACTGATCCACGGCAAATGCGATCACGATGTCTTTTTGCCCCGCCTCCAATGCAATCTCGACCCGCTGCCCACTTGCATCAGGAGCAACAAATCCGCCCAGATGGAACTGAAATGCATTATTGCGCGCCGGGCAGCGGGGCGTCTTGCCCTCCAACTTGAAATTGATGTAGCCGCTCTGCCATGCCCAATACATGCCTTGCGTCGGATCCAAATCGTCGCCCAGTGCGCCAGCGGCCTGCGTGAGGCTGTCGACGCCGAGCAAAAAGACCAGCTTGTCTGCTGCAAAACCAGGCTTCACAGCGATTGTAAATCGCTGTGAGGCAAGAAACTCGGCATCGACAAGCCGATGCGTCGGGCGGACTTCGGCGGCGACATTCTCCCCTTGCATGAACTGTAAATGAGAAACATAAAACCGCATCGTCTCGATCAAAATGCTGTCTTGGAGCCGCAAGGCGTACCCTTGCCCCAGCTGCAACGGCTCCCCTTGGTAGGTGAGCGCAAAACGAATCTGCACCGAGTCGGTTTGTGCCAGCGCAGGCGACAATGCCGATAAGCTCAGGATCAAAAAGCAGGTGAATAGTTTGATGAATGCTGGACAACACTCCTGTCCTAAACGATTTATGAACTAGACATAAAAAATGAGCGGAAATGGCTACCTTGTTTTTGCACCACAAAAATAGTCATCCCGCTCATGAGCAATATTACGATTTTCGCCCAGATTGTCAGCATCCTTCCGCGGA
>JANPHP010000101.1:0-6593 GCA_031424495.1 Bacteroidota bacterium
GTATTTCAAAACTCCAATTTCGTGCAGTGGTCGCCTTGGAATGCGTTTCAGCGTGATTTTCAGCAGCAAGACGGGCATTTGTCTTTCTCTACCCCCAATCTCGTGGCGAGTTTGGGCATTTTCTGGCACCCGCGTTATTTGGGAATCGGCGGCTTTGCCATTTTTGCTTGGCTGTTGCGCAAGCGCTGGGGAATGCCGCGATTTCAGTGGGCATCGCTGGGCTCCATTTTGGTGTACAGCCTGTTTTTGGCGGGTGTCCCCTTTCAAAATGCGCGTTTTCACCTGCTGAGCTTGCCTTTTGCGGGGAAGGTTTTGGCGCCAGCTTGGGACCGAGCCGCGACATGGATCATGCAGCGGCGGGGCTTAGGTTTGTTCCTTTTCGGATTGATCTTTGTGCTCCAATTGGGCATGGGCATCTATGCTTGCCGCGCGCTGTTTGCGACGAGCGCGCTTGAACAGCAGATCGCCGCAGAGCTTAGGACCATTCCAAACAATCAGCGCCGACTTTATGAATTCAGCTTGGAGGCCATGTTAAAGGCACGTGGCGTCGGTTTTGAAAAGGTGAACCTCTGGTACCCAGATATTCCCGCCCCGCGCCCAACCGATCTGCTGATTTTCAACCTAGAGGCATTTGGCACGCAATTCCAGGGCAAATCGCCCATGAAAAATTGGGAATTCATCCAATCCAACTACAAACTGCGCGTTTTGAAACAATGGGAGGGAGGCTGGCAGCTGTATGAAATCCAATAAACACATTGTATTCATCACGCCGGGCTTTGCCCAAGACGAGCAAGACACACTCTGCACGCCTTACTTGCAGGACTATTTTCAGGCCCTGCAACTAGCGCGTCCCGATGTGCGCATCTCGATCGTGGCCCTGCAATACCCCTATCGGCGGGGGCAATATGCTTGGCGAGGCATCGAGGTGCATGCACTCGGAGGCCGCAACCGTCGGCTCTCCAAGCCTTGGATTTGGCAGCGTTGTCAGTCCTTGTTGCGGCGATTGCATCGGCAGCAACCGATCGATCTGCTCCATGCATTTTGGCTGGGTGAGGCTAGCAGTTGTGCGCTTCAGTTTGGCAAGACGCACAGCATTCCTGTCTTTGCAACCTTGATGGGGCAGGATGCAAGTGCACAAAACCGCTACCTGCGCCGCCTGGATTTCGGGGGCATGACCACGATTGCGCTGAGTCCGTTTTCCGATGGCTTGTTGGCGCGGAGCGTGGGCCGCAAGGCCGACCGGATCATTCCGTTTGGCATCGCGGAGGGTGATGTCGACCGCAACGGTGCGGCCGATCGCCCCATCGATGTGCTGGGGGTCGCGAGCCTCATTCCAGTGAAGCGCATCGACCGTTTCTTGCGCGTGGTCGCCATGTTGCGGGAGCAGTTTCCGCAATTGCGGGCCATGCTCATCGGCGATGGGCCTGAGCAGCAGCACATACGCGCAATGATCCAACGGTTTGATCTCCAAAATCATCTGGAATGGGTAGATTTTCTGCCACGTCCGCAGATCTTGGCGCGCATGAGCGAGTCCAAGGTATTCCTGCACACCAGCAAGATCGAGGGCATGGGCTTGGTGCTCGCCGAGGCACTTGCCCGTGGCTGCCACCTCGTCTCCACGCCCGTAGGCATCGCCGAGGAGAGCGACAAATGCAAGCTTTCAGCCCATACCTATGGCTTGATGGAGCATACAGCACACTTCCTGCAAAATCCAGTCGATTTCCTGCCACGTGTGCCATTTCCGATTGGGGATACGGTGCGGAGGCATTTGGATGCTTATCACATAGATGGATAGTGCACCCCTCCGCTGCCTGATTGACTTGATTGCACCGATCCCGCACTTGTGCACCAAGTTGATGCTCACGCAATCGCATGAATATATTCTTGCCCGAAGGGCCATCACTTGGATAGCCGTGGGGCACGATCAAGGATCGTGACCCACGGTCTAGCGTTTCCCCCAATCTACAAGCCCGAAGGGCCTGCACAATTGAATAACCTCAGTTCCGGATTAAGGGTGCCTATATCAATGCATATCCATTTCTGCGTACGCCTCGGTGCACCGTCTTTTGGTAGTTCCGCTATGGGAGCAGCGGAATTAGCCGGACAACTCTCGGTCTACATGTCCCCTATTGTTACGCTGCGATGCGCCGTCCCGTCCTGAAGTAAGCTTTGATTATCAGTATATTAATCCGAATCCAATCCAGAACTGAGGTTATTTAGATCGAATCCAATCCGAAGCTCACAAAACAAATGCAGTCCCATAATCATATCCTCAGGACCACCACGAGTGATGATGCCCATCTTGCAAGTAACGCTTTTGTTCCACATCTTTGGGTTATGAAAGCTGGATCGAATTTTTCCGACCTCAAGCTCGAGGCGTTCCAAATGCTTGCCACGCTGCAGGATGCTGAGATTCTTGACATCATTCATGCGATCCTATTGAATGCTGCGATCCCTGACGATTGGTATGAGCAACTGAGCGAGGAGGACAAGGCTGCAATCAGACAAAGCCGCGATGAGCTTGAGGCCGGGGATGTCGTAGCGCACGAGGACATGAGCAAGGAAATGAAGGCATGGGCCAAAAGGTAACCTGGAGCAAGGCCGCAAGTGCCTTTTACAAGGATGGGTTCAAGTGGCGACTCGACAATACCTCAGACAAGAGCGCGCTTCGATTTGTGGAAGAAGTCGACAAGGGAGTTATTCGGCTAGCAAAATATCCCTTGTCTGGGAGGCCTGCCGAATCAGATGCCTCACTCAGGCGGGGGAATGTCGGGTACGACCTCTACGTTGTCTATGAAATCATGCCCTACGGCATCCATGTACATCAGATGCGCTCTCATCGACAGGGCAGCTAATGTTACAACACCCTCAAATAACTATACTGAGTCCAATCCGTGGCTGCCACCTCGTTTCTACGCCCGTAGGCATCGCCGAGGAGAGCGACAAATGCAAGCTTTCAGTCCATACCCACGGCTTGATGGTGCATACAGCACTTTTCTTGCAAAATCCGGTGGATTTCCTGCCACGTGTGCCATTTCCGATTGGGGATACGGTGGGGAGGCATTTGGAGTGTTATGGGTTGGAGGAAAAGTCGACTTTGATTGGCCGCAACAGCTGATCCCCCCCATCCTACACCTCAACCCTGTGAAATCGCGCTACTTTTCGTAACTTGGAGGCATGATCCAAAGGTTACTGCACAAGGCAAATATTCATCTGAGGCCCCAAAAATTGCACTTTGGGCCACAATGGATTGTGCTTGGGGTAAACAATCTCTGCAACATGAGTTGCAAGATGTGCGACGTCGGCATCGGTTACGAATCCAGCAATTTTTACGCAAATCTCATGGGCGCCAAGCCCTTGAACATGCCTTTGGAACTTGCCGAACGCATCTTTCAACAGACGGCGCGGCATTTTCCGGCAACCAAGATCGGTTATGCGTTCACCGAGCCCATCATTTACCCGCATCTCATTCCCTCTTTGCAAATCGCAGATCGGCTTGGGCTCTATACCTCCATGACCACCAATGCGCTCAAGCTGCGCAACATGGCCGATGAGCTCGCCCAAGCTGGCTTGGACGACGTTTTCATTTCACTCGATGGCCCCCCCGACATCCACAACGAGATACGAGGGAACAAGCGCTCGTTTGAATGGGCGGTCGAGGGCATGGAAAAAATATTTGGCATTCAGGGCCGACGGCCCGCTGTTTCCGTCTATTGCACGATCACCGAGTGGAATATTGGTCGATTGCGTGAATTTGTGGGCCTTTTCAAGGGCATGCCACTCGCAGGGATGGGATTCATGCACACCAACTTCGTTTCTGAGGAGGTTGCCGACCAGCACAATGCGATTTATGCAGGGAAATACCCCGCTACCTCTAGCAATATGGCACTGATCGACATGGCAAAGATGGATTTGCCCTTGTTGTGGGAGGAAATTAGGGCGATCCAGTCTCAAGACTGGGGTTTTCCCATCAGCTTTTCTCCGAAGTTCAAGGATTTTGAGGCGATGCAGCATTATTACCACCATCCTGGCGAAATCGTCGGCAAAATTTGCAACGATGCCTTCAGAATGATGATGATCAAGAGCGATGGCACCGTGATTCCTGCACATGGCCGCTGTTATCAGCATACGGTGGGCAATATTTACGAAACCGACCTCCCACAAATCTGGAATTCTGCCGCCTTTGGCGGCTTTCGCAAGGACCTCATGGCGGCGGGCGGTTTGCTGCCTGCTTGTGCACGATGTTGCTCGGCGTTTTGATTTCGCGTGATTTCACCCTTTTTTTGCAACTGTGAATAAAGTCATTCTCTTCAATCCCCGCTCTGCCAATTCAAAGCACCGCATTCCCAATTCGGTGCTGCAAGTGGCTGCTTCGATTGATGTGGATTGGGAATGGGTGATCGTCGACGGCAACCGTGAGGATGATCCTTGGATCAAGATCAAGCAATACCTGGATACAGGAGAATACGGTTTTTTTGGTTCCACAGTCATGCCCGGCCCGCAATTGCGGCAGGCGATTCCGATCACCCGTGACATTCGCCTCGGCTATCCCGCTGTCAAAATCATTTGGGGAGGTTATTTTGCCTCCAACCAATTTGGGTCGGTGCTCAATTCTGGCTATGTGGATTTTGTGGTGAATGGTCCCGGCGATCAGGCCTTTCCAGAGCTATTGCAATGCATCACGACAGGTGGCGATCCCGCGACTGTGCCCAACTTGATTTTTTTGCGCGATGGCTTGCCCTACAAGACCCGAAAGGCCAATTTGCCTGATTTGGATACCTCGCCGCCCCTGCCTTATGAGAAGCTCGGAGCCCTGTACACGATGGCGAAATACCTGCCAAATACATGGCTAGGCAGTTCGACGATCTCTTACCATTCCAGTTTTGGCTGCCCATTTACCTGCTCCTTTTGTGCCGTCGTGCCGATCTATGATGCCAAGTGGAAAGGCAAGTCGGCCCAAGGCATCTATGACGATATCCTGCGTTTCAGGAAACAATTTGGGGGGAATGCGATCGAGTTTCACGACAACAATTTCTTCACCTCCCGCAAGCGCACGGTCGAGTTTGCCAAGCTGATGCTGAACGAAGGCATGAGTTGGTGGGGCGAGGGCCGCATCGACACACTCAACAAATACAGCGACGAGGACCTGAAGCTCATGCGCCAATCGGGCTGCAAAATGATCTTTTTGGGCGCCGAGACCGGCAACGATGCGATCTTGGCCCAGATGGACAAGGGCGGCACGCAGTCTGCCGCCCAAATCAAGGCCTTTGCGGGTCGCATGGCACTTGCAGGCATTGTGCCCGAGTACTCTTTCGTGCTGGGCATGCCCGCCGCCACGCCAGAACTCGTGATGGCACAAATCGATTCCGACATCGCCTTCATCAAGGAGATCAAGGAGATCAATCCCGAGGTGGAAATCATCATTTATGTCTACAGCCCCGTGCCCACAGAGGGTTCAGAGTTGTACGAGCAGGTGCGAGCTGCCGGATTTGACTTTCCTGAGCGTTTGGAGGATTGGCTTTCGCCCGCATGGGAGAAGTTTGATTTGCGCAAGAATCCGCTCACGCCTTGGCTCACCGCAGCGATGGTCGACAAGATCAAGAACTTTGAGACCGTGCTGCATGCCCGCTTCCCGAGCAATTCCGACATCAAACTCACAGGTTTTCAGCGCCGTGCCATTCGCGCATTGGCGGGACCGCGCTACAAGCTCGGTTTGTATGCATTGCCCTACGAACTCAAAGTATTGCAGAAATATTGGCTCCGCTACCGCCAACCCGAAATCGAGGGATTCTGACATGCCTTTACGCAATCGCTTGAAGGCGCCTGTCTCGCGGATCTTGATGCCCCTTGCCAAGTGGTACCTGCGCAAGACGCGGCGTTCACACTTTCAGGACGTGGATGTACTCGTTCCCCCAGGTGTCTTCCATCCCGGGCTTTACCTCAGTACACGATTCATGCTCAGTCATTTGAGCCGGTTTTCACTGGAGGGCAAACGCTTGTGGGAGATCGGTGCGGGCAGCGGCATGGTGGCGATTTGGTGTGCGCGCCGTGGCGCACATGTCACGGCCACAGACATCAGCAAGTCGGCAGTCGCTGCCATTCAGGTAAATGCTGAGCGCAATGGTGTGGCGATGCAGGTGCTGCTTGCAGATTTGTTTGAGGGCATGCCTGCCGCAACGTATGATTTCATTGTCATCAATCCGCCCTATTACCCCGGCGACCCCAAAACCGAGGCCGAAAACGCCTTTTATTGCGGTGCCGAATTTCAATATTTCCAACGCTTGTTCGAGGGCTTGGCTGCCTTTTGCCACGCCGATACCACTGTGCGCATGGTGCTGAGCGAGGATTGCAAACTCAGCCAAATCGAGGGAATCGGCAAACAATGGGGCTGGGGAATGCAGGAGGTAGACCGCAAGCGCAAGCTCGGTGAATGGAATTTCATCTATGCCTGCACAATGCGGGGCAGCTGATCAATTCGTTGTCGTCGTTGGGGCCTTTTGGTCGTTGGGTCGTAGTCCTTGGGTCGTAGTCGTTGGGTCGTAGTCGTTGGGGGGGGGGGGTGGCGGGCCCCAAGAAGAGAAAAAAATTGCACA
>JANPHP010000102.1:0-19041 GCA_031424495.1 Bacteroidota bacterium
CCATTTTCAGCTTGCAAAGTCCGAAGGACTTAAACGTGGATAGCCCCCGGTAGAACCGGGGGTTGAATGCGTATTTTTAATTGTCAACCCCGAAGGGTGTTGAATGTGAATACAATCCAATATTTCACGAATCATGTCCAATGCGCCGCGGCGTATTGAACTTCGTATGCGATTGCTGACCGTGGGTTTTACCCACGGCTATCCAAGTTGAACGCGCCGCGGCGTGTTGAACGAAAGCACCAGGACGGGTGCGTTTTCCCTTAACTTAATGGCATTGAGCGGTAGCTCCCGGTCAAGTTGCGTAAATGAGGACGCGCGCCGTAGGTGCCGCCTCTTGCAAGTGTCACATAACCAGATAATTGTATAGAAACTAATCCGAAGCTCCTGTTATTCATCGATCAAAAGAAACAGTACTCATTCCTTCGCCCGCGCTCCAAACCGTATCAATCGCCACAAATTCATAAGCTTCAACTTGCATTCCGGGGAATAGGCTTCCACCGCTCGGCATGTCTCCCATTTGCCAAGCCACGATTTCGTAGCCATGCTGCTCCAATGATTTTCCGAGCTGCATTGTCGCGTCATCAAGCCCAAAGACAATGTCGGGGCGCGCAAATCCACATTCCTTTTGAATGCGTTCCAGATCGTCAAAAAGATAAACCAAATCCATGTTGAGCCCTCCACGCATCCGGCCACGGCCTTGCGTGACGCTGCATTCCGTGAAGTCTGAGGTACAAAGGCCCACCAAATCGACAAACCTGAATTCGCCAAAGCGCCGATGGGCGAGGTGGTAAAGCATGAATCCAGCCTGTTGGCTCAGGATGTTCACCTTTGCACCCTTGCGTTGGTAGATGCGGTCGTGCTCCTGCAACAGCGCCGCCAGCGGGTAGGCATCGCGCAAGTGAACCTTGTTATTGCGTTCTGCAAAACTGAGTTGTGCGGGAATCCGGTTGGGATTTGGGGAATGCAGCGGCGAGTAGCCCAAATTAAAATGCATGGCCACCCAAAGCAGCCCGCCGATGCAGGCTGCGAGGTAGCCAATCTGAATCGGCAGCCGCCATTTCTCCACGATTTGCCCCATTTCTAGGTAGAAATTGAGCGTGAGCAGTGGTAGCATCGGGACGATGAATCTGCCATTTTCCATCCAATCCCCACCGCTCATCACGACAAAGGTTAGCCCGACCAGGATGATGCTCAACAACAGGCTGCCACCGAGGCTTGCCTGCCTGCGCAACACCATTCGCCCGCACCCCAGCAACAGGCCCAACCATAAAGGAATCAATTCCAAATGGCGATAAGTTTCCAGCCAGAGGTAACCCAACCCATGCCGCGCCTTTTCCCAACTGAACCCATCGGTCTTTGCGCGCGCCGATTGCGGCAGCCAATACCCGCCGTGCCAGATGCGCCATGCAATCAGCGCAGCGAGGGCAGTTGCCACCACGAGAATTGCATAAAGCAGTTGTTTCCTTTCGGGGCGTTCATCGGCTGGGGATTTTAGAACCAGCTGCAAGCCAAGGGATAAGCCCAGCGCACCGATAGCTACGAGTCCATGCTCTGGCCTGGCTAGAACAAGCAAGACGGCCGTCGGGAGGCAGAGCCACCATCGGCCACTGTTTGTGGCGACCAGGAAAGAACCAAGGAACAACAACCAGCAATCGGCTGCCAGCACCGCATCCAATCCGCCCATGGTCCAGTAGGCCCAAAGGCCATGCCCGCCCAGCGCCATGCCCATGCTCCAATGCAAGGGAATGCCCACCAGCCTTGCAACCCACAAGCTCAGAAAGATGCCTGCAAGGCCACAAAAAATCAGGAAACCAAGGTTGAGCTCCGCGATCGATTCACCAGATATCGCTTCTAGGCCTCCTAGCAGGAGCACATGCAACAAGGATGAACTTTGTTCGATCGCATCGCCATTGTAATTGACGATGCTGCCAGTCTTGGCCAAGGCCTCAGCGGGCCACAAGGTCTTGTAGGTGTCGTCGCGACCGCCCGGGCCCAGCAGCAGCAAGCCCGCCATAACCAACAACCCCGCCCCCAACAATGCTGGAAGCCAGTAAGAGACATGGCGGTGGCGCAAGATTCGCATCTTGCGCAAGCTACAAATGAAATTTGTTTCTGTGGATGGCCTACTTTTTAGGCAGGTCTTTAGGGATAGCCTACTTCCTCAGCAGGTCCTTTAATGCAGGCTCGATTTCTGGGAACTTCCATTTGAAGCCTGCAGTCTGCAATACGGCAGGCACCACAAAGGCTCCTCCCCAAAGCACGACAGACATCTCCCCAAAGATCAATTCCAGCAGCCACTTGGGCATGCGAAAGAAATTGGGTCGATGCAAAACCTTTGCAAGTGCGTTGGAAAAGTCCTGTTGCCTGATCGCCGTCGGCGAGGCCATATTGACAGGGCCCGAGATTGTCGATTGCTCGGCAATAAAACGAATGCCCGCAATCAAATCATCCACATGGATCCAAGGAAAACCCTGTTTTCCAGTTCCCGTAGGCCCACCTACGCCAAATTTGTAGGGCATGAGCATTTTGGCCAAGGGGCCATCGTGTTGGTCGAGCACAACCGAGATGCGCATCGTCACCGTGCGAGCATTTGTACCTTGGGTCGCAGCTTCCCATTGCTGGCATATCCTGGACATGAAGCTACTGCCGGCTGGCGAGCGCTCGTCCACAGGAGCATCTATCAGGTCGCCATAATAATTGAAGCCCGAGGCTGAAATGAAGACCTGCCCTGGCTGGGAATGGCTTTTTAGGAATTCGGCACACGCGCGTGTGGCATCGACTCGGCTTGAAATCAACAGCTCTTTGTAGCTGGCATTCCAACGTTTGCCGATGCTAGCGCCTGCCAGATTCACCACGATGTCAACTGTAGGTACCGTGGCCGGTATGGATTTTCCATCCCATTGGTGGTGGCGCAATCCCGGCGTGGCAGGCCCTTTGGCTGCGCCCCTGCCCAGATTATGCACTTCATGGCCATCGGCAAGCAAGCCAGAGATTAATTTGCGGCCTACGAGTCCAGTGCCTCCGGTAATGAGATATTTCATGGTGAAAATATGTTTCTAGCTAAACCCATGCACAGCGCATTTGTTCCGCTTCAGTTTCATCTCGCATGAGCAACAAGTCGAAGTTGCCTCATAAGCACATCCAGAAGGCGCTTTACGGCTATCAAAGACTTCAAATGGACTTGGCCGGATTGCCAAAAACCTTGCTGTGCGGTTCTACAGTGCGCAGCACGACAGAGCCTGCCCCGATGAGGCAACCTTGACCCAAGTGTACGCCCGGGTGGATCACTGCACCAGTGCCGATGAAAACGGCATCGTCGATCTGCACATTTGCACCAATGCGCACCCCAGAGCTGAAGCTGCAATAGTTGGCAATCACAACGTCGGTCTCGACTGTCACCCCCGAATGGAAATGGTTGAAATCCCCAATGACAGTGTTGGCGTTGATTACGCCGCCTGCATTGAAGAAATTACCGAATCCGATCGCGGCATAAGCTGATTGCCATGACAGTGGATGAATCGCATTGGCAGAAGGCCGCTTGGCGCGTTTGGAAACTTTCTCATAAATCTTCCGACGTTCGGCGAGGTCACCGACCGATACAAAAAACTCCACATTTGCGTCCTTGAGAACAGCCTTTGCGGCGTCTTCATCATAATGCGATACGATGTTCACATCATTGAGGTCGCGGATGTTGCGATCGGGATCGGTCTCTAGGTAACCCAGCACCACATGGCCCATTGCACTAAAAATATCGGCGGCGATCCGGCCTTCGGCACCTGTGCCGATGATGACTATCTGTCTTGTTTCCATATCCTGATGTCTTTAAGGGCTGCAAAGCTACGTAGGAATGAGATGGGGCTAGTCAATGACGGGAAGTTTTTGCGCTTCTTGCGTCGGTATTGGCGATTCTATTTCATGATCCGCTGGTCGCTTGCCAAGCGCACGGCTGCCGATCGGGCAAGTGAGGCAATGGTGCAAACTGCATTTTCCTTGATACAGACCGATCAATCCTTGCGATTGAAGTATGTTGGCAGCTTGGAGCTTGAGCGGCGCAAACCTGCGCGTGATTTTGTTTTGCTCTGCAGGCAAGGTTTGAAGCAACTCCAAGAATGCCGCCGTCACATCTTGCAAGCCATGCAAGTGGGCATACAAGATCGCCAGCGGAGAGAGTACGTTCACGACGATTCTCGTTTTGGCGTCCAAGCCCAACTGTGATCCCTTATTGCGCATGGTATTCCCAAAGTCATAGCGATGTGCCCAATATGCCGAGGCATAGCCCATGCCATCATCCAGAAACCGTTCAATTTCTCCGATCTCCAACAACTGAAAGATGGGGCGATACCGATGAATCAAACCAGCCAATTGAGCCATTCGCAGCGTAGGAAAGCCCGCAGGGTGCATCCGATGAAATTTGAACGGCAGGGGTATGGCGCTCAGGCAGTGTTTGGTTTTCTGGAACTCCCATTGTGATTGCAGACGCAATTGGTAGTCATCGAGCAATCGACCTTCTAGCATTCCGGATCGCCCAAATAGGAGGGCTTCAACCGCGATCGGATCGTGGCTGTATTTCCGCACCAATGCCCAAGGCAACTGTTGTGCAAATCGTTTGAAGCAGCTTGCATTCACTGGCCCGCCCATCGCGCTTGCCAATTCCTCCCAAAGCAGTTGCGACCAATCATAGTTTTGCGCCGCCAATATATTTTCCATGGCATTGGACTTCAGGAGCAAGCGCTGCTCTCCCTCAGTCTCCAACCAGATCCTTGGCTGCTCCGGCAGGTGCAGCCGACCGATGCCGATACATGGCAAGCTTTTGGGGGCTGACCGAGGTGGGCTACTGCCGACCCTTGCACCCAGCCACAATTCAGGGATACTAGTTCCATCTGTCCGCATTGCGGGTCGCTTTCCTTTTTCCAAATACACATGTAGCACGACGGCATCGTAGTGGGGATCTTTATGATGACCATGTCGCCACCAATCGTCGCCCTTGAGGTGCAACTCCACATGGCCATGATGTCTGTTTGACCCGATTTCGATCTGCGCATCCAAAAAGTCGGGTCCTTGATCTTGGTTGAGCCGCCCTGGATGCAGGATGCGCAGTTGCTGCCTTTCTTCCGTGTACAGCGATTGCCTGTCAAAATGCAGGTTTTCCCACGCTGCTTGTAGCGTGGCTTCTTTTTCATATCCTATAGGTTTGGTTTGGGCTTTGTTCCCAAGTGGTTTTCCTTCCCGCTGCTTCACCACCTCCTGCTTTCCCGCCACGCTCATTGTCACTCCCATTATTAATAGCAAAGGTATTCATTTGCCACATGGTTTAGCAACACTCCCCCCTATTTTTTCTCAACATTTTCCTCCAAGCTCCATTTTGCGAAATATTGAAGCAATGTTGCGAGGGCTTCTTGCACATCGCACCCGATGCTGATGATGCCTTCAGGATGCCCCCCCATGGCCAGGATTTTCTTTTCGGGGAGATCGGTGGTGGTCATGAGACGCTGCATCTCCAAGGCCATTGCAGGTGTACCGTATGCGACCTCCTCCAAGCTTGTAGGGACTTTTCCCAACAATGATTCCCAAAACGACCGATGGTGCACGTGCAATACGGCTCCGATTGCGTCATCGCAAGCATACAGCATCGCATGCGTCATGCTTTCAGAGGAAGCAGTGACCGGTCCCGTACAGCTCACCGAATTGTTGGCGATATCAAACCCTTCAACGATACAGAAATGTGCTTCATTGACGGTGACGATTCCTCCTGTAGCAGTTCCCGAAATGAGAAATTGATGGTCGTTCTCCAGTTTTTTGCTCACATTCCCAAATCCAATATGGATGTCGGCATATTCGCCGATCAGTCCCAATTGGTACAAATGGTTGCGGGCCGCCACGAGGTCCGCATGACCGAGCAGGGCGGGAGCCTCCCGCCACGCTGCGCGAAATTTGACATAACCTTCGTCGATCATTGGATCACGATGCGCAAGTTGCTGCGCGCATCAGCACCTTGCAATTGAAGCAGGTAAATGCCCGACGTGAGCATGCTCAGGTCGATCGGGATCACGACATTCTGCGAGGTGACCGATACGCTTCGCTGCACGCAAATTTTGCCCTGTAGATCCATGATCGCCATCGCGTACAGCCCCGGCTGTGCGCCGTTGAGGTGGAGCTCAGCGGCAAAACTTGCGGGATTGGGTAGGAGCCGCAGCCAGCCTGCGGCTTCCTGATCATGTGCCGAAACGCAAGCGATCACCAAAACCTCGTCGCGGTTTGTGCAGCCATTGCTGTCGGTAGCCTCGACCCAGACGACACCAGGTTGCAGCACTTGGATCGTCGTGCCCGTGTCGCCAGTACTCCAGACCTGTTGCACAAATCCTCCTGCGACCGAGAGCACGACCGGCTGCCCATTGCAGAGCAACGTGTCGCCCAGAATGTTCACAGGGATTGATGTATTGGGATTGAGTACAATGTTGCTGCCATTGTCTAGGCTGATGGTATTGGGTTGCGAAGCCCTGATGCGCATACGGTATTGCGTGCCCGCGACAATGCTGCCTGGTATGGTACCCATGATCCTGCCGCCGACGACGGCATTCAGGCTGCCCACGGTCGTTGGGTTGGAAAAGCTGCCATTCGCGTCGCTCAATTCCAAATAGAAAACATTCCCCACAGGAAAGTAGCCTCTCGCCTGGAAATCGACCTGAAACTGGTCATTGCTGCAATAGGGCGTGCCCAGCACTTCCAACACGGCAAGGGAGGGGGCACGGGTCGCATATTTTGCAATGAAGATCTCCGTATTGAACCCCGCTGCATACAAGGTCGTGCCTCCCATAACAGTCGTGTCTGAAAACGAACCACTGATCAGCATGTTTTGCGCAGCATCTACAGCGACACCAAAGACGTCGATGGAACCGAGGTCATGCAGAACCTCCATGAAATCGAGCACGCCGTTGGAGTCTGTCTTTGCAAAAAACATATCGTCATAGGCCATGCTCGTTGCATTGGCGGTTTGCCAGCCAATCATTCCCCAGAAATAGCCACCGATATAGATATTTTCCTCATCGTCAATTTCCAAGTCTTGGGCGACGACGAGGTCGAGCCCACCGACCTGCCTTGCCCAAGAGAAGTTTCCTGCGCCGTCGACTTTTGCATAGTAGAAGTCTGTGGCGTCTACCGCTGTGAAATTCTGGCTGGGAAATACGAGCGTGCTGTCAAAGTTGCCAGTGAAATAACAATCCCCGTCTGCACTCAGCCCGAGTTCCAAAACCTCGCCATTTCCTTGGCCGCCATAGGTCTTTACAAACAAGACATTGCCGCTCGCATCGAGCTTGGCGAGAAATGGATCAGAGCCGCCATTGGCCAGCAAGGTCGTTCCGTCAAAATCTGCAAGTCCCTCAAAGCTGCCGCCGACCCACACATTCCCTTGATAGTCCAGCCCGACCGTATTTGCAAAGTCGTCTAGCGTGCCGCCAAAGGTTTTGCCCCAGACATAGTTGCCGACGCTGTCAAACTTCACGATGAAGGCATCGGTCGCGCCGTGGCCTGCAAGCGTGTCTGTGCCATACCAGCCGTGCGTTTTCAATTGGCCCACGGTATAGCTGTTGCCAGCTGCATCGGCCACGATATCATAGCTCTCGGAAAACACGTCGCCCTGCATCGCGCGACCCCAGGCGACCGTGCCGTTGGGGCGGATGCGCGCGGTGATCGCATCCCATTGGTGCATGTTGCCGACCCTGGATTCCGGGTAGGGCACTTTTCCATAGCCACAGGTATAAATATGCTGGTCGGGGCCGATCGAGACACTGAAATTCCGTTCCGTCGAGGCCGTCCCCTGCACGCTCACCCATTCAAAGGTACCGTCTGCCCCCAAGCGACAAGTGTACATGTCGCTGCTGCCCTGCCCTGCATATTGTGTCCCTCCAAAGTCACTTGGTCCCTCATAATCGCCGCAGGTAAGAATTTTGCCGTCAGGCGCACAGGACACATCCATTCCATAGTCGTAGTAGCCGGGGCCTTGGATGGACTTCGCCCAAACATATCCCGTTTGGGCAAAAGCATGCATGTGCATACACATCCCCAGCAACAAAAAGCAAGGCAAGAATCTTCCAGGTAAGAGCTTCATTTCATCCAATTGCTACACAGATCCTGCAAAATTAACCATTTCAGTCCATCCGCACGATTTTGTGCTGACTCAGCACGCGCTCGCCGTCCATCACTTGCAATTGGTACACACCTTTAGCAAGGGGTGCCGTGGAGCAGCTCAGCCTTTGTTTGCCAGCGCGCACCAGGTCACGCACCAGCGTCTTCACCTTCCTGCCTTGCGCATCCCAGATGCTGATGTCAAGAAAGGCATCGGCCTCCAGCACAAATTCCACAAAAAGCATGTCGGGCGTGGGATTGGGATAGGCTACAGATGCAAAACCATCAGCAATGGGCGCTGGCGACACGCCCACCGTGCTCGGATGATGAAAAGCTGCGATCCAGGTTCCGGGCTGCCGATTGCTCTTCGCAAATGTCGCTCCGATCCAGACCACTCCCGGCTCGTCATACTTCGCCTGTGCCCCCGTGTAGTCGCCCCAGCGGTCCAGTCCCGTGATCACCTCGATATAGGCAAGACCAGCCTTGGCCAATACAAAGGGCGCATAATTCCCATTACCATCATAATAGATACCGCCGCAGCCAGCACGCTCCGCAGTCGTCGGGCCGCAATAGTTGATGGCGATCAGGGCATCGTTGTCAGTGCTATTCGTGCCCATCCAGGCGATTCCCGGATAACCATAATCACCGCTTGCAAAGCCAGTGACCTTGCCGGTGACCGTGCGCGCACCTGTCACGTCAGTGACGATGCCGTGGTAAAAGCCGGCACGGCCTGTGCTCGTGTCGCGGCAATTGCCCACAAATTGGATATTGCCATTTTGGAGGAAACCGTCCAGCCACCGCGCGTCATTGGTCGCGAGGCGTGAGTTGAATTGCTGCACGGCGTCGGGAGGCAGGCTGTATTGCATGTTGGAGACCTTGTAATCGACCAGAAACTGCACACCGGGTGCATTGAGTGTGTCCGTGATTTCCATGATGAAGACCGTGTCGTTGCCTGCGGAGAGGTTGCGGTTGCTCAGCAGATACAGGTTAGGGCCAGCGGGCATCGAGCCAGCTTGAATAGGGCAGAGGTTGCGCACCGGGCGACCACCAAACTGAGGGTTGAACCACAGGCGAGAATCCAAGGCTCCCCCAGCATAGACGCTGTCGAGGTCCATTTGCCAGCAGATACTCTGGTTGAAACCCGTCTGCCAGGGTTGGTCATTGTAGAGCAAATTCGCAGTGAGGAAGAGCTCGTTTTCCGTCAATGCCATGATGGGATAGTCTGTCCAGAGCGAATCATTGTTGGGGTCGCCGGGCAGTACATACAAATTCCAAGCCCCGGCGGGGTCATTCGTTTGTGAGAAGCCCACCACCACCTTGGAGGTCGAGTCCGTGAATCCGCTCAGGCAGACGATGATAAAGCGGTCATGGTGCGGATCATAGAGCGCCCTGGGATCAAACTTGGAGCCGATCACGCCAGAGGGCGCTGACCATGCATCAAGCGACAAGTTGCCGATCGGCGTGCCGTCGGCGTCGTGCATATAGATATTGCTATTGATCACCGACACCACCTTGCCGCCATTGGAGATGGCCATGTCATTGTCATTGGGCACGCCGTTGATCACTTGGTTGCTTTGAAAATTGGCCCCCAGCCAGGGCGATGGCGCCGTCGAGTCCACCTTGTTGCTGCTAGGCGTCGGTTCTTGCCGCAAGAGCTGCAACTTGGCCTTCTCCTGAGCCAGCCAGGCCTTTTCCGAGCGGCCATCGGGAGCAGGCGCCTCCAGCCGCACAAGCAGCGGTTGATAGTCCTCGTGCACAGCCCGCACATCCACAGTAGCAGCGCGCGGCAGCGTAAACTTTTGAGTAGAAACACCATGCTGAGCAAAGCCAGCGCCGCCCATCAGCAGCAAACAAGCTAAAAATAAGATTTTTTGCATATTCTCCAGATCGAGCCTCAATTTAGGAAAAAACAAGCAATGAGCATCCATCCGCCAAATCTCTGCAGCCGATCCACTTGACGTCGAGTTCCAAAACCCATGCTACCCTGAGCCCAAAACGCAAGGACATTACCAGCCCCCACACTCCAATCAAGCCGCAGAAACCAATATCAACATGTGATCGCTCAATTCTCAACTCCCCCAAAAAAACCTGCTGCCAATTCATCCACCTTGGTACAAAAGTGCTGCATGCGACTCGTGGTACCCAGTGCATGGCAGAGCAATTTTTATTTTGATTTGGGCGATCCCCCGCTTGCCGCTTGCGCACAGCGGGGTCGGTCCCTTGCGGGGTATCGCCTGTTGTCGGCATCGTCCCGATCGCCGACAACAGGCCAGGGCCTCAATCGGCCCTGCCCGCCAGGCACCTATCGCGCCGCCAACGGGCGGACTTTCTCTTTTTCACCACGCTGCACTCTCCATTCTCACTCTCGCTCTCACTCTCGCTCTCACTCTCACAAAAAACCCCGCATCCGAGGACACGGGGTCAATAAAAGAACGAAGGAACAGATACCAATAAATCTCAAAACACCTCCACCACACGCAAAGCATTCCCGCTTGCCAGCACCTCCTCATAGCCATTGATCACGCGCAAAAACTCTATCCCCACAGACACAATGAGGCAAGCCGTCGACGGCAGCACTGGCAACCCCGGCACCGCCGCCGTCAGCAGCAGCGCAGGATTCACGGCAGCAATCGCTGGCAGCACCAGACTACTCACCACCATCGCCAGCCCATTCATATCGGGCACGCTGGGCTCATACACCACCGTGCCACCCGTGTACACAAAATCGCTCAAAACCCCCGCCACTAACAACAATCTGAAGTGGGTAGCCCCTTGCGGTCGGCTCAGGAAATTGTCGGTCGCAAAGGCAGGCACATCCAGCACCGCCGTGTTGCGGTCAGCATTGGTCGTCACCGTAAAGGGAGCTTGAAATCGACTCGTTAGAGACGTCAACTTGCTAGCCTCCACCCGTCGCAGCATTGCGCGATTGGCACCCACCTCAAACGTGCGTTGCCCAGCCATCCCCGGCCCCTTGGCGATCACCCCATAAGCAAGCGCTATCAGCCTTGAGGTTAGATGCCGATCCGCAAATTGTTTGATGCGTTCACCCATGCACCGCCTCAGGCTGCTAGCACTGTAGGCACTTGCCGTAAACTCATCATTGTTTTTGCGCGTCACCTGATAGTTCTCGCCTTTCTTCACCTTGCTGCGCCGCACAGGCTGCGCAAACTTCGCAATAGGCACACCGTCAGCATTGATGCTCAGTTGCACATCGCCATATTGACCAGTCAAATACACAAGACCTCTTTGTCGTCCCATAATAGTTTTGAATTAAAATCATCAACAAAAACTCACAATACATTCAAAAAGAATAAGGAAGTCCTCTCCAAAAAATCCATTCCACCCATCTCCACAAAACACCATCACCCAATAAAATTCCCACAGATAAAAAGGATTTTCCAGAGAGGCTCCCACCAGAAGAATTGCATAGAAATGCCACAGCAAAGAGAATTGGAATCGAGCAGCAAAAAGGAATCAAAAAGAGAAAACAAGAGGAGAATCAAAAGCATCCTTAAGCCATCCAAAAGCATCCAGAAAAGTTCCATCGTCCACAAGCGCCACCACGCTCAAGAGGCAATGATATCATCACGCAAAGCCCCAACAATAAACTCATAATCTTGAACCCAAAACGCTGAACTCAAAACTCCGAACGCTCAACCTAAAAATAACTTTCAATGCTCCTCTCAAAACTCTCCGCAATAGCAGTCCCAGCACCTACTATCTTCTACCTACTAACTGCTACCTCAATTTTCAATTCTCAATTGTCAATTATCAATTATCCCAGCTTCGCTGTGCTAATAGACCTCATAAATCATCATAGCATTTCCTTCCGCCTTCAAGTTGTAGGCCGAGTTCACATCAAAGAAAAACTCGATCCCCATCGACACCACCAGCCCAGCACTGCTAGGCAGCACCGGCAGGCCGGGCAGCGCCGCAATCACCTGAAAGCCGGCATTCAGACCTTCAACGTCCATATAGCCTGAGTAGGCGTCGGCATTCACCCCATTCATGTCGGGATTCACGGCCTCATAAACCGCTTCTCCGCCTACATATTGGAAATCGCTGAGTACCCCCACGCACAAAAACATCTTGAAATGCGTCGCCCCCATTGGATATTTGAGCCTGCCTTTAGATTCAAAACTCGGCACGGTCAGCGTCGCAGTATTGCGGTCAGCATTTACGCTCACCACCATCGTAGTCGTCAGACGGGTAGCAAAAGGATCACTGGGATCAAGAGGCACTTTTTTCAGCATACCTCTGTTCGGGATCACCTCCAGCAGGCGTTTCCCAAAATCCCCAGGGCCCTTCCGCACGATGCCACTCATCTTCCCCAGCAAGCGACCGCGCAGATAGCGATCCCCAAAAGAGTAATTGTGACCGCAGGTGCAGAGTTGCAGCGTGTCAGTTGCCAGCGAAGCCGCTTTGAATTCGGCATTCACCTTCCGGGTGTTTTCCAGATCAGGATCATTCTTGATACGATCTTTCGTCATAGGCACCGAGAGCTTTGCGATGCCGTGTTTGCCATCGATCGACAACTGCACGTCGTCAAATTGGCCTGAAATATGAACTAAACCACGCTGTCTTCCCATTTTATTTAAGGGTTAATTGCGTTAAACAATATCCTGCAAACCCCAACCGCCCACTTCAGCAGCAGCAGATCACAAGACGAAAAAAATATTAGATGGCTGATCTTATGTCGGCCAGACACAAGACGGCAGTGGCTACTGCGCAATAAAAAAATAAACCTATATGTCATCCCGCTTTGTCATCCCGACCGAAGTCGAAAACGCAGCGGAGGGATCTACAGTCCAGATACACCAGCTACACAGCAGTATTCCAGACCACTATCACTTCAAAACAATCACAATATCCCATTCCCCAGCGACGCAAACCGCGCCTCACCATCCCCCATCATTTCGATAAAACTCCCCGCTCCGCACCTGGAGCGGGGATCGCCACAAGCCAAGTGGCGGCCATCTATACCGTCTCCTTCCTTCGTAAGCAAGAACAACGATGGCTGCCAAGGCTAAACAACAACTTTCTAAACCATCAAAATCGATGGCAAATACAGATTTCCATCCCAAAACTCCACCCACCAACCCATGCAGGTGTTCAATACCTTGAATCCCCGCCCAACTCCCCATCCCAAAACAAAACACCAGAGCACAAACCAGCAAGCAAGAGCAAAGAATCTGATCGTAATGTTTCATAGCAAAACACAATTATATCCCAAAAGAACAAAAAGCATCAAATTCAGATAAATGAATTTCTGTTAGAGTAAGATTGAATCTGTTTCCGTGATTCAAATATACGGACGTTTTTAGAGATTGGTACACCCTCCAAAAAATATTTTCATTTATTTTTAATAATTATTTTACCCCATAATAAGACCAGATACAATAGCTCCTCCCTACGGATTTTTTTCACCGCATACCCCCTGACCCAGCATTTCAATTGCACCACCAATGATCCACGTCCCCAGGGCACCACCGCAGCTTGTGCGCCTACAACAATACAATGATATGACATCCCAAAACTCAAAATGAGACAAATGAGCAAACGGGTCGTTCTGGAGGACGAAGTGGCAGCGCCAATGTACGAACGGGCAGAATGGCGGATAAACGGGCAGGCAGCTTTCGGTACAAGTACGCGGCTGCTGCATGGGTATTTTTGCCACATAGGGGGTATTGGGACGCATTTTCGATACACAACGACCTTCGGCCCCTCGTTTGCCACAAATGGCACCCTCAGGACGAACGGGTCATTTGAGAGGACGAATGGGACAACCACCCCCAAACAGCGCACGGGTTCAATACCTTGAACCCGTGCCCAAACCGCTTTCCCGTACCGTCTACTCGTACCCAAACAATAAATTCCCGTACCGCCGACCCGTACCCGAACAGTAAACGCTCGTACCCGAACAGAAAATGCCCCTATTTCCCAAAACCAATTTTCCCATTATCTTCGCATACAACGAAACGCATACATTACTTTAAACATTAACGACAACTCCCATGGGAAAGAAGAAAAAACTAGATGGACCCATCGACCCCTTTGTCCTAATTCAAAGAATGGCCGACGAGCGCAGAGCAAAAGCGCATGAAGATTGGCTCACAGCCATGACGCCCGTCGAGAGAGCAGAGTACCGAGGTGCCGCCATGGCAGCAGGCCAGGTCTACCGCTGCTTGGGCCATTATGCCGAGCACTTCGGTGACGACGACCTGCTCACGCGCCTACAAAAACGCCTCCATGACGCCCATACAAATAGGCCCGACGAGCCAGCGCCCCGACCCTTTGGCGGCGAGTGGCACGCCTTGGACAGCGTAAATATCCACCACAGAAAACAATTCCACCACATCTGCTACCGCCAACCCAAACCAATACTTTCCGGCAATGTTCTGCAACTCACCATTGACATCACCAATCCGCGCAATGATTTTGCCTTGTACCGAGACCTATACAACTTCCATTTCCAATTCGTCCTCGGTGTGGGCCTCCTCTCAGACATGCACTTCTCAGCCGACCAAGACGAGTACCTCTACCAGCACCCCACCCTCCAAGGCCAATTTTTTAGCTGCGAGAGCAAAGTATTACCCGTCTCGGAGCCCACATCCATCGACCTGCAACTGCAACTCCCCTTGCCCGACGGCATTCCCCCCGGCCTCCGGCTGCTCACAACCGTTGGCCTATGGTTTTGGAGATTCCCAACCGATGGGCCCTCCTACAGGCATACAGGGATGTATATGCGGTTACTCTGAGGCATCCGCCAAAAGCGCCGATTCGACTCGCCCATCCCCAAATTCGTACCGCCGACCCATACCCAAACCGTCAATGGCGGCGATTCCGCTCGCCCATCCCCAAATCCGTACCACCAACCGCTACCCAAACCGTTTTTCCTCCTATATTCGCTTACAACGAAACACACACACAGATTACTTTAAACATTAGCTATACAACTCCCATGGGAAAGAAGAAAAAACAAGAAGGCCCAGTCGGCCCCTTTATCCTAATCCAAAGAATGGCCGACAAGCGCAGAGCAAATGCGCATGAAGATTGGCTCGCAGCCATGACACCCGTCCAGAGAGCAGAGTACCGAGGTGCCACCATGGCAGCAGGCCAGTTCTACCGCTGTTTGGGCCATTATGCCGAGCAGTTCGGTGACGACGACCTGCTCACGCGCATACAACAACGTCTCCATGACTCCAAGACCTTCAGCCCAGACGAGCCAGCGCCTCGACCCTTTGGCGGCGAGTGGTACGCATTGCACAACGTCAAGATCCACTACAGAAAGGCATTTCACTACGTTTGCAACCTCAATTCCCGACCACAACTAGCAGGCGCCGAGCTGCAACTCTCCCTCGACATCAACAGCCCACGCTATCAATTCCCGCTATACAAGGATTTTCGTGACTACCATTTCCAATTCGTCTTCGGCGTCGGGCTGCTCTCAGACATGCACTTCTCAGCCGAACAAGACGAATACGTCTACCAGCACCCCACCCTCCAAGGCCGATTCTTCGGTTGTGAAAGCAAAATACTGCCCGTATACGAGCCCACATCCATCGACCTGCGACTGCAACTCCCCTTGCCCGACGGCATACCCGCAGGTCTCAAGCTGCTTACCACCGTCGGCCTATGGTTTTGGTGGAGCCCCACCTATGGCCCCGCCCGCACCCATACAGGCATGGAAATGGAATTGATCTAAAGCGTCCACCGCCATCCAGCAATACGCATGGCGGCGATTCCGCTCCCCCAACCTGAATCCCGTACCGCCGACCCGTACCCGAACAGTAAATCACCCCCCAGACATCCCATTCACAAACGTCTCCACAAAATCCGTGATCCGCTTCAAAATCCGATCCCCGAGCGGCTTGCGCTGCAACAGGCTCGGCCGCTCGCCCTCGATCAGCCCCAGCACCTCATCCCGCAGCGGTTCCCGCTCCGCAAACAAATAGTCCTCGATCAGCTTCTCAGTCCTTTCAGCAGACAGATTCTCCTCAGCCACCAGCTTGTCAAACGCCTTTTGCTGCTCCGCATTCCAAAACCGCCCAAAAACCTCCTCCACTTGCTCCGCATCCTGAATCACAGGCAAGTTCTCGCGGATGAACTGCTCGATCAGCTCGCGTTTGCTGCGCAGCGTCGTTTCAGTACTCAGCAGCTTGAAAATCTCTTGCTCCGCCTTCGTCGTGTCTTTTTGCACCTCCCGCTTCAGCTTGATCAGTAGCTGAATGATATAGGCCACATTGATATCGTCCCGGTGGATCAGCTCCAGCTCAAAATCCACATCCTCCAAAATCGACACCTTTTCCTTTTGGTGGTCATGCTTCACCTTCTCATGCAGGTCCAGGTACTTGCTCTTGTAGTCCTCAAACGCCTGCTCCGACATCTGCAAGTCGTCCCAGTTGAAGTCCGAGAAGGCCATGAGGATGTTTTTGATCCGCATCAGATTCCTGAACGCCTTGATGAATTCCAGCTCATCCTCCTCCGTCACCAGATCATTCACACTGTCCACCGTCGGGGTCAGCGAGAGCAGGTGCGCATAAGCCTCGTCAAACTTCGTCGCATAGTCCTCATAGGGCTTCATGATGATCACCTCGATCGCTTCCTTGTTGCTGAAGAGCGTGATCGCCTCGTCAGTGGCAGGCTTGAGGTTCCTGAAAGCCACGATATTCCCCTGCGACTTCTGCTCGTTCAAAATGCGGTTCGTGCGGGAGTAAGCCTGTATCAGGCCGTGGAATTGCAGGTTCTTATCGACATACAGCGTGTTCAAACCCGGGCTGTCAAACCCCGTCAGAAACATATTCACCACCAGCAAGAGATCGATCTTGCGTTCCCTCACCTTCTTGGAGATGTCGTTGTAGTAATTGTAATAGTCTTGGCTGCTGCGCGTGCTATACTTCGTGCCAAAGAGCAAATTGTAATCCTCGATGAACGCATCCAGCTTCTCACGGTGCACCACCGGCAGGCCGTAGGGCGCCTGCTCCTCGGCCACGTAGTGAAAATCCACCTGATCATGCTCCGTTTCAAAATCCACAAAGCCATCGGCCTCAGGGTCGGGCTCGTTCACGCCATAGCTGAAGATCGTCGCGATGTTCAGGTTGTGCAACCCCTCGACCCGCTTGCGTTGGAAGAGCTCATAGTATTTGATCAGCGTGGCCACATTCCCGATGCAAAACATCCCCGTGAACGTCTTGCCATGCGTCTTGCGGCCATGATGGGCGATGATATAGTCCGTGATCTTCTCCAAGCGGCCCTCATCCTCCATCAGCTCCTTGGTGTCGATATCCTCCACCTCGATATCGATCTCCGTCGCACTGTCCTTGCGGCGGTAGCGCCCCACATACTCCACCGCAAACTTCAAGACATTCTCATCCTTGATCGCGTCAGTGATCACATACTTGTGCAGGCAGTCCTCAAAGAGGTCCTTGGTCGTGCGCTTGCCCCGTTCGTTTTTACTCGCATTGTCCGCAAAGATCGGCGTCCCAGTGAACCCAAACAGTTGGCTCTTTGGGAAAAACGACTTGATGCGATGGTGCGTGTCACCAAATTGGCTGCGGTGGCACTCGTCAAAGATGAAGACGATGCGTTTGTCCTTCAGCCCCGCCATGCGCTGCTCATAGCGCAGCTTCGTGATCGCAGTGTTCAGCTTTTGGATCGTCGTCACGATCAGCTTGGCATGTTTCGCCTCACCCTTCTTGTCGACATAGCGGTCGGTGAACTGATCCACGAGGATCTTGGTATTGTCCGTACCGTCCACGCTGCCATCGCTGAAACTGTTGAATTCCTTGCTCGTCTGAAAATCCAGGTCCTTGCGGTCCACCACAAACACCACCTTGTGTACCTCCGGCAGCTTCATCAAGATTTGGCTAGCCTTGAAGCTCGTCAGCGTCTTGCCCGACCCTGTCGTATGCCAGATGTAACCGTTTTTATTGCTATTCTTTACCCGCTCCACCAGCGCCTCCACCGCATAAAACTGATAGGGCCGCAGCACCATGGGGATCTTATGCGTCTCATTCAGCACGATATACTTGCAGATCATCTTGCTCAGGTGGCAGGGCTCCAAAAAAGCCTCCCCAAACTCATTCAAGATATTCGTCAGCCGCTTGTTCTCGACATCCGTCCAGTAAAACGTCTGCTTGAAACTCTGATGGCGGTTGTTCGCATAGTACTTGGTATTCACCCCATTGCTGATGATGAATATCTGCACATACTGATACAGGGCCACATTTGCCCCAAAGGAATGCCGTTGATAGCGGTTGATCTGATTGAACGCCTCCTTCAGCTCCAACCCCCGCCGCTTCAACTCTATCTGCACCAGCGGCAAGCCATTGATCAGGATCGTCACATCATAGCGGTTCTTGTACTTGCCCTCCTGACTCACCTGATTCGTCACTTGGTACTGATTTTGGCACCAATGCTCCGTGTTCAGAAACTCAAAATACAAGTTCTTGCCATCGTCCCGCAAGATATGCTGCTGTTGCCGCAAAGTCTTCGCCTTCTCAAACACCGACCCCTTGCTCAGCAAATTCATCACCCGCTCAAACTCCGTCTGCGTAAACAAAACCCCATTGTGCTTCTCCAGCTGTGCCTTCAAGTTCAGCAGCAAGTCTTGCTCGCTGTTGATCACCTTGTAGGCATAGCCCAACTTCTGCAGCTGTGCAATCACTTGTTCTTCGAGAATTTGTTCAGATTGTCGGGACATGCGTTTTTCAATTACACGAATGTAAGGGATTTTTGTACATCTGTGGTTATAACATGTGATAGCAATCGGGCGTTGTCGAATATGCTTGCTTGGAACTTTGCCAGTAGGCCAAATGCCATGTCATTTCGACCGGAGTTTTTTGGTATTTGCAAGGCTCTGGAAGAGCCGCAGCAAATGCCAAAAAACGTAGCGGAGAAATCTAGCGCCTTTCGATACAC
>JANPHP010000103.1:0-3917 GCA_031424495.1 Bacteroidota bacterium
CCAATGCATGCGGCTCAGACACGTCTGTGCAGACCTTTTATGCTGGCGAAATCGGCTATGCGGAGGAGTGGGTTGGCGGATTGTCGCTCTACCCCAATCCGGCGCAAAGCCGCATCACCTTGGACCTGGAGCTCAACAAAGCCGTCGCCTTGCAATGGCGCATGGTAGATGCGCAAGGCAAAACGGTGATGCAGGGAATTGAAGGCCGACGTTCTGGAAATGTGCGGAAAGAATTCGAACTTCAAGCGTTGCCGAGCGGCATCTACCGGCTCATGCTGGTTGCCGACGGCAAGGTGGTGACACGGTCTTTTGTAAAACTGTAAGTATCCTTTAGTATCGATATCTTCTAAAATCACAGGTATTATGAGAAAAGCTTTTTACGCAATTCTTTTGGCAGGGCTCATGGTTGGAATGGCACATGCCCAGTCGATTCAGCTCAAGATCACCGTCGACGTGGCGGCGATGCAAAATCCAGATTGCTGGCTGAACCAAGGCGCAGTCGCCAACAACAGAGTCTATATCCACTCGGGCCTTTGTGCATCCTCGCCGACGTTTTGCACGGACTCGATTGGTCACCCAGGCTCGAACATCTGGCAGACGGTCATCGGCAATTGGGGTTTGGACGATGGTGTGGGCCTCATGACCTATGAGGGCAACAACAAGTGGAGCATCACCATGATTCCAGCCAACTATTTCAGTCAGCCGACGCCCTATACATTGGGTCTTGTGTTCCGCAACGCGGACGGCACATTTACGGGCAAGGATGGCGCTTGCAGCGACATCTTCATCAAAGGCATCCACACGACGACTCCTACGGTTGTAGGTTCAGACAATTTGCCGTTTGCGCCAGTCACGGTGGAGCGCACCGTGCTCGCCGGCGTCAAAGAACCTAGCTACCTCGGTGGTTTGGTTGTGAGTCCAAACCCATTTCGTGACCAAGTCACGATCGACTATGCCTTGCACAAAAAGGCAGCACAATTTGGCGTGAAAATCTACAGTGGCCAAGGTCAAGAGGTCATTCGCCTCGCCAGTGGCAGCCAAGTACCAGGTTCACATCGCCTCGTTTGGGACGGCCGCAACGCCGCCAACCAAAACGTCGCCAATGGCCTGTATTACATGGTGATGACCGACGGCGACAAGCTCATCGCCACCGAAAAGATCTTTTTGATGCGCTAAGCATCTGTTCAACAAGAGGCGCACTTCACCTGGCAAGTGCGCCTCTTTTTCAGTTTATTTCAGCTGTAGGCGTACCATGAAATCAAGAATCGCAGTTGCCCTGCTCTTGTCTTTGCTTGCACATGCGCTCCGCGCACAGGTGGTCACATGGACGCCTGCACATCCCACGATCGACGACAGCGTCGTCATCGAGTTTGACGCATCACTCGGCAACGCTGCCTTGGTCGGTGTGACGCCTGTGTTTGCCCATACGGGCCTCATCACCAAGTACAGTACCGACCTGGGCGATTGGCAGCACCGCGTGAGCGAATGGGGGAGTGGCTATGACAGCACGATCGTGATGACTTCCCTTGGCAACAATCGGCACCGCATAGGCTTTGTGCCCCGCACGTTTTATGGCTGCTCGCCCAGCGAGGAGGTACGCGCGATCGCGCTTGTGTTTCGCAATCAAGCGAGCACGCTTGCGGGCAAGAATGCCGATGGCAGCGACATTTACATTCCGCTCTACCCCGACAGCAATTTCACAGCGATTTTTGCGCAGCCTCTGGAGCGGCCTGAAGTTTTGGCACTCAACGATCAGCTCAGCGTTCAGATTCAAGCGAATGCGCCTGCGCTGATCACGCTTTTCAAGGATGGATTGCCCATCGCGCAATCCAGCGGCTTGGTCACGCAATTCTCCACGACCATTGCTGCAAGCAGCTATGGCCGCTTTCAACTGCATTTCACCGCCGACAACGGCACCGCGGTGGAGCGCGATACCATCGCCTACATTGTACAACCGCTCATTTCCGTCGCCAACGTGCCGAATGGCTACCGCGATGGCATCAATTACCTCGACAGCACTTCGGTAGCCCTCGTGCTGCTCGCACCGCAAAAAACCTATTGTTATGTGATCGGCGACTTCAACAATTGGCAGATGGACCCGGCCTATCTCATGCACCGCACGCCAGACGGCCTGCGGTATTGGCTGGAAATCAATGGCCTCACGGCTGGTCAAGAATATCGCTTTCAATACTTTGTGGACCACAACGTCAAAATTGGTGATCCTTATGCCGAGAAAGTCCTTGATCAAGGCAACGACAACGGTGTCAACAATTTCATTTACCCCAACCTCATTCGCTATCCCGTGGGACTCACCTCTGAATTGGTGACGATCCTACAAACCAATAAGCCCGATTACAGCTGGCAAGTCAATAATTTTCAGCGCCCCGACAACCGCGACTTGGTGATCTACGAATTGCTGGTGCGCGATTTTGTGCTGCGCCACGACTACGGCACCCTCAAGGATACACTCGACTACCTGGAGCGCCTCGGCGTGAACTGTATCGAGCTCATGCCCGTCAACGAGTTTGACGGCAACCAAAGCTGGGGATATGGCCCCGCCTACTATTTTGCGCCCGATAAGTATTATGGCACAGAGAATAATCTCAAGGCCTTTATCGATGCTTGCCATGCACGCGGCATCGCTGTCGTGATCGACGCCGTTTTCAATCACGCATTTGGGCAGTGTCCATTGGTGCGGCTCTACCAAGACCGTGGCACCGGGCTTGTTGCCACCAACAATCCTTGGTTGAATGTCGCCGCGCCGCATCCCTTGGGATTGGGATTTGACTTCAACCATGAGAGCCAGTATACCCAGACATTTTTTGACAGTGTGCTCAGTTATTGGGCGCAAGAGTATCGGGTGGATGGGTTTCGTTTGGACCTCTCCAAGGGATTTACAAATACACAGACTGGTAGCATCGGCGACTGGAGCCAATATGACCAGAGCCGCATCAACATACTCAAACGCATGTCTTCTCGCTTTTGGGGAATGAACTATGGCAAGTATTTCATCATCGAGCATTTTGCCAACAACGATGAGGAAACGGTGCTCGCTAATCATGGCATCATGCTGTGGGGGAAGGCTTCAGAACCCTATTATCAGGCAGCGATGGGCTATGAGCAAAGCAGCGATTTCAGTCCATTCATGTCTTATCAAGCCAAAGGTTGGTCGTTTCACAACTTGGTGGGCTTTGTCGAGAGCCATGATGAGGAGCGCACGATGTACAGAAACTACAACTTTGGCAATCAAGCCAATAGCGCGCACGACTGCCGTGACACGGTCGTGGCCTTGAAGCGCATGGCTGCCATCGCGGCATTTTGGGCGCTGATACCCGGTCCCAAGATGATGTGGCAATTTCAGGAACTGGGCTACGACGTTGGCATTGACATTCCCTGCCGCACCTGCCCCAAACCCATCCGCTGGAACTATCTCCAATATGGTCCACGGCAGCTTTTGTACAAGAAATACGCAGCGATCATCAACCTCAAGACCAAGTATCCCGAGGCATTTCGCAGCAGCAGCTACGACATCTCGACCTGGGGTAAGCAAAAGCAGATCCACGTGAACAGCACAGCGATGAACGTGACCGTGATCGGCAATTTTGATGTCTACAACCAGGACGTGTACACCGGTTTTCAGCATACAGGGCGCTGGTACAACTACATGGCTGGCGACAGCTTGGATGTGACGAATACGGCGATGAATGTCACCTTGACGCCGGGCGATTTTCGCATTTATACCGATGTGCGGCTGCCTAAGCCCGACTTGTCGGTGACGGTGCAGCCGGTCGGCATGGCACATGCGCAAAACCAAAGGGAGATGCAGGTGCAGGTGGCACCAAACCCATTTCAAGGAGAGACGAGCCTTACGTTTACGATGGCTGAGCGCGGTGCAGTGCGCCTTTCGATCACGGATC
>JANPHP010000104.1:0-10438 GCA_031424495.1 Bacteroidota bacterium
GACGCTGATATTGCTAGGGCAGGTGATCACGGGCGCTTGGTTGTCGACCACGGTTACAGTGAATGAACAGCTGCTGCTTCCGCCGCCGGCTGTCACTGTGAAGGTGTTCGTGGTGATGCCAATTGGATACGTAGCGCCGCTGGCCAAACCTGCGGTGCGCGTCGTCGTTGCGCCGGGGCAATTGTCCGTGCCCACAGGTGCAGTGTAAGTCGCTACGCCTGAGCAAAGGCCGGGCGTATTGTTGACGCTGATATTGCTAGGGCATGTAATGACAGGCGCTTGGTTGTCGTCCACGGTCACCGTAAATGAACAGCTGCTGCTTCCGCCGCCGGCTGTCACTGTGAAGGTATTCGTGGTGATGCCAATCGGATACGTAGCGCCGCTGGCCAAACCTGCGGTGCGCGTCGTCGTTGCGCCTGCGCAATTGTCGGTGCCGACAGGTGCAGTGTAAGTCGCTACACCTGAGCAAAGACCAGGCGTGTTGTTGACGCTGATATTGCTGGGGCATGTGATGACAGGCGCTTGGTTGTCGGTCACGGTAACCGTAAATGAGCAGGTCGTGGAATTGCCAGCACCGTCAGTGGCACGGTACACGACGCTGTTCACACCTGTGCCGAAGTTGGAGCCACTAGCTCCACCCGAAAGCAAGGTGGTGGTCACGCCGGGGCAATTGTCGGTGCCGACAGGCGCCGAATAGGTCACTGCAGCACTGCAAAGGCCGTTGGCAGTGTTTACACTGATGTTTGCGGGGCAGGTAATGCTCGGCGCGGTCACATCGACCACGGTTACTGTCGAGGTGCAAGTCGCGCTCAAGCCGAGTGGATCGGTCACGGTGAGCGTTACCGCAGTATTGCCGAGGGCAAACGGACCTGCAGGAGACAAGCTGAACGTGAGCGGATCACCATCTGGGTCGGATGAGCCATTGTTGACCTGGGCTGCCGTGACACTGCCTTGGCAGCTGGTATTGGCGTTTACGGTCACGTTTTGGCAGACTGCGACAGGCGGGCGGTTGCAAGAGCCGACCGTGATGGTAAAGCTACAGGTTGCCGTGAGCCCTGAGGCGTCTGTAACACGGTAAGTGACCGTGTTCACACCTTGTGGGAAAAGGGAACCGCTGGCCAATCCTGCAATACGCACCGTCGTAGGGCTGGGGCAGTTGTCTGTGCCGACCGGCGCGACGTAGCTCGCAGGGCCTGTACAAGGCGAGATGCCAGATGTACCCGGCACAGTTTGGTTAGCTGGGCATGTGATGGATGGCGCTGTATTGTCACGGGTGATGACAACATCGTCCTGCGAATCCGCGCATACACCATTGGGCAATGTCCAGCGAAGGGTATTGGGGCCTACGCCTAAGCCTGTGACACCTGTTGACGGACTGTTGGGGCTGGTGATCGTAGCAGTACCAGACACCAAGGTCCAAGTACCTGTGCCGGTAGTCGGTGCATTGCCCGTCAGGGTAGCTGTGGTGCCGCAGACAGCCTGGTCAATTCCAGCATTGGCCGTCGTATTTTGGTCGACAGTCACCACGGTGGAGATACAAGCTGTGGTATTGCATTCTCCTTCATACCTCACGAAATAGGTCGTCGTGCTTGTCGGTGCAACGGTATTGCTACCAACAGGCTGGGTCGTCAAGGAAATGTAGTCGATTTCCATGGTCACGCCCGGATTGCTCGACCAATCAAACCTCCACCCGAGGATGTTGCCACCGGTGGTATATTGGGGGTCACTTGCCATGTTGATCGTGAGCACTTGCCAGCCACCGCCACCTACGAGCGTGCCTGTGGCCGACTCGCCGCCGACGGCAAAGTTGTGTGCCGAGTTGTAGAAGAATATCTCAGCGGTGCCAGGTGCTCCTGAGAGCACACGGTAGCGAATGTTTACATATTGGAAAAGGTTTGGATCAAATGAACCCAAACCTGCCATGTCGATAATCGGATCGTTGGTGGTTGAGGTCACATTCAAGATGCCGCCCGATACTGAGTTCACTGCCGTCCCTGAGAAACCATAAGGTTGGCTCAACCAATCTTGCGTGAAAGGTCCGCAAGCGCTAGGACCATACCAGACTGCACTCGCACCTGTGCCCAGCGAACCGCCCGTGGCGGTGAGCGTGGTGGAGCTGCCGTTACAGATGGTCGTGGTGCCCGTGATGGCTGTCGGGGCGACAGAGGAGGTCTTGAAAGTCACCACCACATCGTCGGTCGACGACGCACAAGGTGCATTCGCAATCGTCCAGCGCAAGGTGTAGGTATTGCCAGCGACACCGGTAAAGGTAGAGGCTGGGCTGCCTGCGGAAGTGACTGTGCCACCCGCACCCGAAACGATGCTCCACGAACCCACACCCACACCGGGAGTATTGGCGGCGAGTGTGGTAGAACTGCCGCAAATTGCCTGATCCACACCTGCATTGGCCGTGGTCGGACTGGCTACGAAGTTGATGATGACGTCGTCTGCAGTCGAGGCACAAGGTGCATTGGCAGTCGACCAGCGAAGTGTATAGCTGCTTCCAGCCACGCCTGTGAACGTGGAGCTAGGAGAGCTTGGCGTACTGACCGAGCCGCCAGCACCCGTGACGATCGCCCAGGTCCCTGCTCCTACCGACGGCGCATTGCCTGCCAAGGTCGTGGAGGATCCACAAATCGTCTGATCAGGCCCTGCATTCGCTGCTGTTGGATTATTAGAGACATTGACCGTAAAGCTAGGACAGCCAGTCGTATTACAAGTGCCTTGTGCACGCACCGAATAGGTCGTATTCACAGTTGGCGCCACGGTGATCGAGTTGCCTGTCCCTACAAATGTTGTCCCGCATCCACCTGTATACCAGTTGTAGACTGCACCGGTACCAAGGCTACCGCCGACCTGTGTGAGCGTTGTACTCCCGCCTGTACATATACTAGCCGTTCCCGAAATGCTGGTCGGCGCGACCGACAAGGTATTGACCGTAACGGTCACAGGAACCCTCGCACTCTCGCAACCCGTGCCGGTATTGAAGGTGGAGGCATAGACGGTCGTCGTTGCGCTGTAACTTGCCGTGTAGGATAGGCCAGTCGCCAACAAAGTACCACCACTTGCTGCATTGTACCATCTGAAGGTCAGGCCCAAATTACCCGTGGAACCAGACAAAGTGGCCGAACCAGGACCGCAAATGGTCGTCCCAGAGATTGCAGGGGTGCCTGGTGTGGCATTGACGGTGATCGTTGTCGTTGAGGTCGCCGCGCAAGGCGCCACACCTACCGTGTAGGAAATGGTATGGGTACCGACCCCAGCAGTCGCAGGGGTGAAAATGCCAGTGCTGCTCGTACCAGGACCGCTCCAAACGCCACCTGCATCCACCGACACCAATTGAAAGGCTGCCGTATTGGTACAGACTGGTGATACTGGCGTAATCGTCGGATTGGGCAACCCTGCTTGCGCGCCATTGGGCGAGATGCTCAGGGTGAAGTTGGAGGATGCCCCGCTCCAGTTCTCGACGACGATCATGATATTTTGGCCAGCGGTCACGTTGGGCGCAGGCACAGAGGAGGCGCAGGCAAATTGGGTACCAAATTGGTTACACCCACTGGCTGCAGCCGCAAAATTACAGCCGATTTGGTTGGCTGTATTTTGAATCGCGGTACAGGGAGCAACGCCGTTGGGGACGTTGAAGACTGCAACGTCTAGGAAACCTGTATTGACATTCCCTTGAATCAAGAAGTTCAGCGGCCCAGATGTTGAAATGTTCAACATGATATAGCCCACATTGGGGCCAAACCATGCAAGACATGTGCTCACTGCAGGGCCTTTGGTCACAAAGTTGAATGGACCAGCGGTACCCGTCACGCAAATAGAAGTGTTCACGTTGCACTGCGCATAAGTCTTGGCAGGTGCAATAGCAAGTGCCAGCATCAATAGCAGGCACACGAGCTTGGCGATAGTGGAGGAATTCGATTTCATAGTTTCTTAGTTGAGGGCTTCGATGGTATTGTAGCCAAGCATTCTGAAAAATTCGCTGATCTCGCTGGACTTGGTATTGGTTGAAAACACGACGCTTACGTTTTGGCCTTCAAAATCAAGTTGCTCGATGCCGGGAAACATGCTTTTGAGTCGGCTTATTGTCATTGCCTTGCGTTCTTCATAAATGTGGGTCCATGACTTGAAAGCATAACTGAGCGACGTTGCCGAGCGCAAGGCGTCGGCGCGATAGCCAGCAGTGGGCTTCAAAACCTGCTTCTCCCCTTTTTCATTCACGAGATTCCAGCCTGTTGCATCGGCAGTTGCAACTTTCCAAGTCGATGTAGCCAATGCCGGAGCACTTACCCAAGCTTTGCCATCGTACATCCAATAGCCCACCTTTGCATCGATTTGGTATACAATGGTGCCCAATTGCTTCACTTCCAATGCAACCTTTTCAGCCTCCATCACACGTGGAATCAGCAACAGCTGAGCAGACGGAGCAGAAACCATGGACCCCACCCAGTCGTTGCCGAGTCCCTGAGCGTGCTGTTGAGCATGGCAAATGGCTATGCCACGTGCCTGTAAAGGACTGCTCAGCAATAGCATGATGCCAAGGAGCAAGAATGAAAAGGAAATGAGTCGGTTTTTCATTGCATTTCGATTATCTACAATACTGACCTGCAAAAGACATGAAGGCGCATCCTCCACTTTTGCAAAGGCTTTTGGAAAAGGAACAGAACAAACTAGGACTGGCACAAAATCTAAGTTGATGATTGACTTTCTAAATTCAACCACAAAATATGTAAGAAAAAAGTCCTTTTCCAACAAAAATGGAGTTGATCTAGCAATAATTTCCATGGACAGAAGGAGACGACACCCATATTCGGGATGCAAGCGCATCTGAATATGCCTCTCACGTGGCCTACAAAGGATTCCAAGCCGCATGTATTTGAAATAATCTATTGACAATCCCCAAATTGGCCACCTTTCCGATTGCGACGGTCCACCTATGGAATAGCCCCCCGTAGCGCAATTCGTTTACCCAGAACAACTCAAGGTCAATGCCTATACCTCAAAATATTCATGCACAAAATGCAACAAAATGTCTAAAAGCGTTGTTCGATCCGCCACAAGTCCCAACAATCGATACCTTTTAACAAATTTCGCATTACTTGCATTAACAAAATGTAAGGAATTTTTCGGTTTTGCATCTTTTTCGTGAACAAAACAGCCGCTCCGCTTCATCGCCTTTGCATAAAGCAATTTGGTGCCAAGTCAATGTAGGTCTCAAGCTCATCAAACGCATCCACAATGCCCAGCGTGCGCCTTTAGCTGTTGATTGCCGTCGTAGTTTGAGCGCAGCACCATAGATGAACACAAATCCCCCCTCCTGCAATCGCGAACTGCAACTACAAAGCGGAAACAGTCCGAATCAGCTACACCAACGTGGCGCTGTCGATGCGGCAACAGTATCCTTGTGAGCATTGCCCCGAGAACTCCGCGGTCACTTCCCTCCGATCTTGTCCAAATTGACCTTCTTGCCCTGCTCAAACCGCACCAAAAAAGCATCCCCATGCCCCGTGCGCCTGATCTTGGCCAAGTGTTTGGCGGCCTCTGCCTCGGTCTCATAACGCCCCACAAAGAAAATGCGCCGCCCACTCATCTCGCGTTCATACAACAGGCTGCGGTAATCGCCAAAGCTCTCCAGGAAACTCTCCTGCACCGAGCGGCCCAATACCGCCACTTGCACAGCGTAATAGCCATCGTAGGCGTCGTCTGCATGCACATGCGCCGGGCCCGTCTTGGTCACCGGCGTGCCTTGCCGGCTCGCCGCAGGAAGGGAAAATGCTGGCGTAGCCAAAATCGAAGCCTGCTTGAACCCGCGCTCGATCACAGACTGCAAATCGCGGTGTGCAGCCGCATAGTTGGGATAATCGCCATAGCTGTACAGCCAAAACCCATCAATTTCGCGGAGGGTGACGGCGTACTCAGTACCCGCCAAAGCATCAAAGAAGCGCACTGGACGGGCTTGCAGGTAGGTGCCAAGCAGGATCGTGAATGGCCCACTCGTCTGCGGCGTGGAGGGGATCATCACGGATTCAGTGCTCCAGATTTCCTCCACGGTGCGGGCAGATGCATAGATCGGATCCTTGAATCCAAGCACCGTGATCTCCGTGCGCCGATTGACCTGATGCTCAGCCTCGCTGCAAGTCACCCCATCGGCACAACGGTTGTAAAGCTGCTGCTCGCCATAACCCCGCGCAATGATGCGCTCGGAGGCAATGCCTTTTTCTCGCAAGAATTCTACAGCGGCCTCGGCCCTGCCTTGTGCAAGGTCTAAATTGTAATCGTCTGATCCTCGCGCATCGGTATGCGAACCCAGCTCGACGGTCAGTTGCGGATTCAACTGCAAGAAGACCACCAACTTGGCGAGCTCGATGGCGGCGTCGTTGCGGATGTAGCGCTTGTCAAAATCATAATAGATGTTGTGCAGCACCCACTTGGTGCCCACTGTGGCTTGGGTCAAATCGAACCGCAACCTGAGCGGCACATTGCTTTTGAGGACTGGCCCGATGTTCTCAATCTGCGCCAAATAGCCATCTTTGCGCGCCAATAATTGGTAGCTCTGTCCGGGCATCAAAGGCAAGATCAATGAGCTGTCTTGCACCGTGAATTCCCCCAAGTCAATCCCCGTCTTGGCATCTTGCAAGACCAGCGTCACGCCCTTGAGCCGCAAGCCTGTCTCCAAGTCCAAGACTTCTACGCGCACGCTCGCCTCTTGCTGCAAAGGATCGAGGTAGACCAAGTCATGCACGACGCCCGAATCGATGGCGGGATCAAATGCTACACGATGCGGTTCAAAACCGTCCTTGACGATGTCGAGGAGGATCGTCCCTGTCGGGACCGTCGCGACGACTTCGGGCAATTCAGAAGCGCGCTGCAGCGAATCCCTCAAGGCATTGCCCAAGTATGCGGGCAATACTTCGATTCGTTTATTGCTGCACAGCGTGCAGGCCTCTCCCGTCGCGGCATCGACGCCTTGCAACTGCATCTGCACCCGGTAGCTGCCCCGACGCGCATAGCTGTGCATGACTTCGGGGCCATCAGCCGTGCTGCCATCTCCAAAATCCCAACGCACTGTCTGTATCTTGCAGGCGACGGTGGCCGACCGATAGGCATCAAAATGCGTCACTTCGCCCAATGCAACGGTGTCATAGCTGTCTACAAATGGCTGCCGCGCATCGCGCACCTCGACCGTGTACTCGCTACGCACCGAGATTTGACGCTGCGAATACCGATCCAATATCTCCAAACGCACATCATAATAGCCCGGCTGCGCATAACAATGCTGCACCGTATAACCCACCTGCTGCTGCCCATCACCCATGTCCCAACGATAGATATAGGGCAATGAATCCGCAGGCGCGCCGCCCTCATCGGTCATTGTGAAACAATAGGTGTCAGGCCCTTGCAATGTGCAAGGGACATTGAGTTTGGGACGCTCCAAGCTTGGAGCGCTCCAAGCGACCTTCAGTGAGTCACGCGTTTTTGCTGGATTTTTGCGCCATCCGGCTGCTACAACATAGATCTCACGGCTCACGCAACCATTGCAGGCACGGGGGGCCTCACCACCATGGCCTCCCACACTCAATTGCAGCGTATAAGTGCCAGGCTTCGCAAATGCATGTCGCAGCGTGGCACCGTCGGCTGTGATGCCATTGCCCAAATCCCATTGGTAGGAATCGAGGTTGCAATCCTCTGTTGGCGAACCCTCGGCGGCATAGACGGCGAACTCGCCGACTGTGACGGTATCGGGCCCGAGGATGCGCAAACCAGCAGGTGGCCTCACTTCCAATTCATAACTGGATTGGTTCATGAATACCTTGCCACTTGCATCGAGCAAATTCAAAGCCACTGCGTATGTGCCCGGATGGGCATAACAATGCTTGACCTCAAGCCCACGCCCACGAGAGCCGTCACCAAAGGACCATTCATACGTGAGCCGCAAGGTATCGGCCTCTGAAAAGCCCTCATCTGTAAACAAAAAGCAATAATCGTCCTCCCGAGCCGGTGGGCAGTCCACGGGCTTGGTGACATAGTCGGGATAGGGATCGTAATAGAAGGCTACTCTGCCTGTCGAATCAGTCGTAAAAGTGAGATCTGTGCCCACGATGCGCACCTGGGCATTGGGGATCGGGTAGCCCGTGCTCAGTTCCAAGACCTGCGTGACGACCTGTACCGCGGGCCGCTCCAGCAAAAAGGTATCTTGCACGACATCGCCTGCCTTGGTCCCATAAGTGCTGAGCGTTGCGCGCAATTCATGGTATTGTGGCGCGCTCACCATGATCTCAAACGTTGCATTGCGCTGTAAGAGTTGCGTATAGCAACCGCTGCTGTCGGTTGTGCCGCTCCACTCGCGGTGGACCGCCGGCAGGTGCAGCTCCACATGTGCATCGGGAATCGGCTGCCGCGTCTGTGCATCCAAAACGAGGGCGCGCAGCATCGGTTTTTTGTAGCGGAATAGGTAGATGTCGTCTGATCCCAAGCCGCCGTTGCGGTTGGAGCTGAGCATGCCCCAACTGTCGTCGCCAGCAATCAAGTAGCCAAAATCGTCGCTCGTACTGTTGATGGGCGCCCCCAGGTTTTGGGGCTTGCCTGACCCGTTAGGCGACCATCTAAAGACATCCAAGCCGCCCAATCCGCCCTGCCCGTCGGAACTGAAGTATAAATCGCCGCGCGGCGTCACATAGGGAAACATCTCATTCCCCGCCGAATTCACCAGCGGCCCGAGGTTCTCTGGTGCTGTCCAAGTATCACCGATACGTTTGGAGCTGTAGAGGTCTGTGCCGCCATAGCCGCCGGGCATGTTGCTGATGAAGATGAGCATGTCGCCGCCGCGCACGACGGCGGGATGCCCGATCGAATACACGTCGCTGTTGAAGGGCAGGCTTCGCACATTCGTCCACGGACCCGTGGCGGGCACGTCGGCATAAAACAGCTTGAGGTTCAGGATCCCGTCGGCGTCGGCGGTTTTCTTTCCCTCAAAGAAGTTGTTGCGCGTGAAGTAGGCGAGGTTGTGGAGGGAATCCCAGGCACAAGTCGCCTCGTGAAAACGGGTGTTCAGTTTGCCCTTGACCAATACAGGCCGCGCAAACTTGTCGCCCTCGCCGCTCATTTTGCTGTAATACAAATCGAGAAACGGCTGCCCATTCCAGTCATATTTGCTCTCAACGACGTCGCCAGCCCCCCGTGAGGATGAAAAGAGAATGCCGCCCTTGTACCAGATAGGGCTAAAGTCATCGACCTTGGTGTTGTGGGGAAATGGGCTGATCGTCACCTCGGCACTGTCTGCGTAGTATTGCTGGATATCGCGGCAAGAGGCGGCAAACTGTGCGCCGCGCGGATCGCTCGGCGCAGCCTTGGCGTAGCGGTCAAACCACTTGCTTGCCTCAGCATACATGCTCAGGTTCATGAGGCTCTGGGCAAAATAAAAATAATTCAGCGGGTCGATCTGATTGAGGTTCACCACCTTGGAATACACCTCTGCAGCCTTGCGGTAATTGTAGGTGAGGCGGTAGCTATCCGCCAATCGCAACATGGCGTTCTTGTCAAACTTTTTGGCCAGCACCTTTTCATAATCCTTGATGGCCTCGGGATAGGCCATGTTTTCATAAGCTGCATTGGCACGCTTGAGTCGCGCATCCTGCCCCATCACCCAGCCGCCACACAGCATCACAATCGCCAACAAAAGCGCCATGCGCGATGTCGATGCTGCTAGGAAAAAGTGCTGACGGTGAGCTATCACCCCCAAACGCACAGCCTGCGATACCACCGCTGCATCCTTCCCAAACTTGCCGGATTTAGGATGAACTCCAACCACGGCTAGCCCCGGTTCCTGATGCGATATGTACCCTAAACCCTCCATCAAAAATACCTCGGGCTTTTCATTTTGGGCTTCTTGGAAGACAATTCAAACCCCAGCAAAAACTCGTGGGTGCCAGTATGAAAATTGCGCAACTCGGTGATGGAATAATCATAGGCATACCCCAGCCTAAACTGCCGTGCAATCTGAAAATCAAGCATCAAAGCCACAGCATCCCCGCTCCGCCACGATGCACCCACCCAAAACCGCTTGGCGATATAGGCCATCAGGTTCACATCCAATTCCACAGGTGCACCCGGGGCATATTTCAGGAGAACGGAAGGCTTCCATTGCACCGCGTTTTGCAGCCCAAAGACATATCCCATTGTGAAATAGGCATGTCGATACAACCGCGCAACCGATCGGTGCGCTGCATCTTGCGGCAGCAGCGGTGTATTGAGTAAATGGGGTATCGACAGCCCGGCATACATGCGATCGGTGCTGAAATACAGACCCGTACCGACATTGGGCATGAGCATCGAGCGGGCATTGTTGGCGATCACGGGGTCTTGCAGGTCGGTCGCTTCGACCTTGGACCAGTTCACTTTGTAATTCATGACGCCGCCACGCAGGCCCAAAGCCAAG
>JANPHP010000105.1:0-13846 GCA_031424495.1 Bacteroidota bacterium
GTCCGCTTCGCTGCACTCGCCCGGGATACTGTCTCAGGCCACCGAGCGGCCGAAGCGGTCGTCCAGCGCGTAGCCGGCGCCGCGCACGGTGCGGATCGGGTCGGCCTCGCGGCCGCGGTTGAGGGCTTTTCGCAACCGTCCGACGTGGACGTCGACGGTCCGCTCGTCGATATAGACCTCGGAGCCCCAGACGCCGTCGAGCAACTGCTCGCGCGAGAACACCCGGCCCGGCCGCTCCATGAGGAATTCCAGCAGGCGGTATTCGGTCGGCCCGAGATCGATCTCGCGGCCGCCCCGCGACACCCGTTTCTTCTCGCGATCAAGCTCGATGTCGTTGATCAAGACCAAATAAGCGGCCACGGTCACCACACCCGCGATTGCGGCGGTCCAGACAAAGGCCATGCCGATGGGCTTCTTGCGGTCTACAAAAAAACCGACCGCAAACAAGACGTTGATCGCCGTTTGCAAGGAGGTCATGAGCGGTATCAGTTCTGGGCGATTGATCCCAAGCGTGAAAAACAGGCCCCAAATCGCAAAAAATGCAAGGTTGATAGAGAGGGCAATCGAGAATGGCTTCATAATAGGATCAATTTCAAGCACGAAACAAGGAAAATGCAGAAAATGTTCATTGGCGGGTGATCGAATCTGGCTTCAGCGTTGGATGAAGGATCGCGAGGTCAGCACAAATCTGTTGCCATCCCTCAGGACGAAACTGCACAAAAAAGGTATTTTCGTCGACAGTAAATGGCTTGGTCGCATCTTCAAATGGATGCTCATCAGCTCGGGAAAAATACATGAATCTGAAACTTCTAAACTTGACGACGCCAAAAAATTTGACCTCGGAAAGATTCATCTCGTAGCGTTTGCTTGGCGTTTTCCAAACTGCTTTTTCTTTGTCAATCTCCAAGCGGCGCAACATGCCGAGGTAAAAAAGCAAACACACGACGGTAGCCGACAAAAGAAGCATGAGTAGCAGACTCAACCTGAATTCCACAGATAGGCCATAGCCAAACATGAGAATGAGCAGCAGCAGCGGCAAGGCAAAAAGCAGAGCGATGGGCCGGTTGAAAGTATAGCTTTTCATGCCCTCAGTTGTCCAATTCGTTTTGAATCATCTGCAATTGGGCAGTGCGGGCTTCGGTGAGTTCGCGCAAACAGCCAAAATGGATCATAGGCCGCATCGATCCGTCGTTCCAAGGCCCTTCTTGATAGGCACAATGTGCATCGCGAAACTTGAGCCAAAGGCGTTGCACTTCTCGCAGTTGTTTGGCGCGTTCCTCACTCAAATCAGCGATCAGATGCTTCCACACACGATTCAATTCGGCATCCGCAGCCTCGTAACGGCTTTGCGCACAGGCATTCAGGTTGTTTTGATTTTCCTCACCCTTGCAAGGATCAGGAGTCTTTTGAGACCAGGTCGGTTGCGTACAAAACCCGACGCAGCAGAACATTAAAAGCCAGAATTTCTTCACGCGCTTACAATTTTCGACAAATATAGAGATTGGCTACTTCAAGTGCTTTTCAAATGCAGCGTTTGGCGTAATTTGATGGCATGAAGGTATTGATCGCGCCCGACAAGTTCAAAGGCACCCTAAGCGCCACCGAAGCAGCTGCTGCCATGGCAGAGGGCGTAGCCCGCTTCAATCCGTCGTGGCAGGTCGTGCAATTGCCGATCGCAGACGGTGGCGAAGGCACTGCTGAGGTACTCACGCGGGCAAGCGGCGGGCAAATGATCCGTTGTCGCGCATCAGATCCACTTCTGCGCCAGGTCGCCTGCGAATATGGTGTCTCTGCAGATGGCGGCACAGCCTTCATCGACTTAGCATCCGCATCGGGCATCGATGTCTTGGAGCTTCACGAGATCAATGCGCTCAAAACCAGCACTGCTGGCACGGGAGAGATCATCGTGCACGCCATCAACCGCAAATGCAAGCGCATCATCATCGGCCTGGGCGGCTCGGCCACCATCGATTGCGGCATCGGCATCGCCCATGCCCTCGGCGCCGTCTACGCAAACGACACCAAGGACCGCATCTCCCCGATCGGCGTCAACCTATCCGCCATTGAATTCATCCACCTCGACAACTTGCGGCCTGAGCTCAAGCGCATCGAGATTTTGTTGCTCACCGACGTCGACAACCTCCTGCTCGGCGAGGATGGCGCCATGCGCTACGCAACCCAAAAAGGCTTGCCTCTGCATGAGCGTGCAGCCATGCAAGCCGCCTTGGAGCACTTCGCAAACCTCATCGAGGCACAATTCAACCTCTCCAGCAAAATACCAGGCATGGGCGCCGCAGGTGGAGCGGCATTGTCTTGCATAGCCATCTTGGGTGCGAAAATGACTGCGGGCGCAGCCTTTGTAATGGAAGCCCTGCACCTGCCCCAAGCCATTGCCGACGCCGACCTCGTGCTCACAGGCGAGGGGCACCTAGACGAGCAGAGCCTGCACGGCAAGGCACCGGTCGCCCTCGCGCGCCTCGCGCAGACGCAAGGCAAGTATGTCGCCGCGATCTGCGGGCAAGTTTCGCTTGCCGAAAGCGCGCAGCGGCAAGCCGGCATCGACCTCGCCACAGGACTATTTCCCGTGGGTGTCGATATTGAAAGCGTGCGCAAACATGTGCGCGCCGCACTCGTGGAGCGCACGGTCGAGGTTTTGCGGGAGATGGCGCCTAAGCTGGGGGAGTGAGTTATACTTGAGGTAGATGCGGGAAATTCGCCCTCACGCAGGCCGCGAATTTGCCTTTGGGGGAGGCGGCCCTGCTCAGGACTGATTTGGCGGCGATGATCGTTTCTCTCAATTGGGCAACGGGCATGTTGTAAAAACTTTGGGCCATGCTTGCCAAAGCCGCATCATCGATTTCATCGACATCCCAAAAAAGATTCAACACTTTCAGGACGTCCAAATGCTCCTTCCGTGTTTCAATCATGCGGTTCAATCCAAAATAACGGATCGAGTATTCACCATTCAGGCTACCATTTCTCGGGATCGCCACCTCCTTGTGAAAAGTGAGATGATCGCAAGGATCTTCGGTTGCCGAAAGTGGATTGAGCAATAAAGTCACTTCTTGCGCGACCATATTAGTGCTGAGATGATCTGTCGCACGGGTGGACTCATCGCTGAGGGGGAAGTGGTTGCGTTTGTACCTTCGATTGCAAACCTCACACGATAACAAAAGATGCTCCCAATCGTAAGCCAACCAAAAGTAGCCGGGATATGTCATTGAGCGCTCCCCCAATTTGACGTAGCCGCCTTTGGGACGCGTATGCTCTACATCTGCAAATGAATTGTCAAGAATCTTGGCTTCACAATAGCAGCATTTTTCATGCTGATCTTTGGCGAGTTGTTTCTTGACTTCAGGATCTCCGTAGATCGATGCATCGAATGCCAACTTCTTAACCTTCCGACCTGAAATACCTGGTCGGCTGCGGTATGCGTCTGGATCGGCCTCAAATTCGCTTTTGAGCAACGCAGCCGCAGCAAGCCCCTCCACCTGCAACTTCTTTGGAATAGCTCGGCTTTTCTTAATGGGAATCATGCTGTGCTAGCTTGGCGGCTTCCAACTTAACGGCAAAATCACGCAAGACATCCATCGCGTCCATTTCGAGCTTGGTTTCACCTGCTGGAAATGTATCGACCTCTGCATTCAAGCCCTCAAGCTCCAAGCTTTCTTTTTCGCTGAGTGTAGCTGCCTTTTCCAAAAGCCGCTGCCTGCGTTTGATTTTCGCATCAAATTTTTGCGGCCTAGCCTCTTTCAAGCCAAACAAATCACTCGTGAGTACCTGATCGATGCGCCAACTGCGCACAATCTCGGGGTCGTTGTGTACGATCACTTCATCGCCATCGCGCTTCAAAACCACGATATTTGCATCCAAAGCCGCCTGTGCGATCAATGGAGAATGAGCGGTCACAATGAACTGCGTCTTGGGAAATAGGTCGGTGAGTTGCTGAATGATCTCGCGTTGCCAAGCTGGATGCATGTGCAAATCGATCTCATCGATGATCAAGATCGCAGGCTCCGCAAATGGATTCGCGCTTTTCTCATGAAAGTAGATCATCTTGGTCGCGAAGTCAATGAGCCAAGCGATCGTGGTCTTGTAACCAAGGCTGAGTTCGTTCATCGGCACCCAACCGTAGGGGGTTTGGACTTGGACTTGCCATTGCAGTCGGCCTACTTCTTCGACCTTGATATCCAGCAAACCAGAAGGCAAAACTTTGATTAGCAAATCCTTCACCTTTTTCGTGTCGTCGCTATTCTTTTCACCATGCGAAGCATCTTGAAAAGCTAACCTCAAAAGGTATTCCTCAGGGTTTTGAATAAGTGCTTCTTCGTCGAAAAGCGTTTTGCTGACATCCTCTACGATGGTATCGCCGATTGATTTTTTCGAGACTTTGCGGCTTGCACCGTAACCGAAACAGAAAACAGGGGAAAAAGTGCCAACATCGTATCCTTGAATATCCAAGCCCCAAGAATTCGTCACCCCAGGAAACTTGAATACACCGATTTCAGTATGGCCTACTCTACCGAAAGGGCCTGAGAATATGCTTCCTTCAACAATATCAAGCCTTATTTGGGCATTTTTATCCAAAGAATTTCGCCTAGCTTCCCAAAGAAGCCCCCAACGAGGAAAGCTCAACCTTGCTTTCCCCCCAATACCCTCAGCTGCGAATTTAGGCTCCGGCAATGCAACCACCAAACTCCTCAAAACCGTAGTCTTCCCAGCTCCATTGTCCCCCAAGATCACCGTCCACTGCGCGATTTTGTCTTCGCCTTGGGTAAAATCGATCGTTTGGCGCTTGCCAAAGCACTTCACATTTTCGAGAGAGAGGCTTTTGATGTAGAGCATCGTGCTGCTTTGAGGTCTTTCATCCAAAGTTAAGGCTTTGCTTTGAATTTCACATCCCCAATTCCTACCCCACCCAAACCAAAAAAAATGTCGCTCGTATCAAAACAAAAAGAAACTTTCAATAGTTTTTGAAAGTAGAATAAAAACATTATCTTTGAGCCATGGAATTGGAAGTCGCTAGAGAGAAATTTGTACAGAGCTGGGGCTCACTGGGCACGTCTTGGGGCATCAACCGCACGATGGCGCAGATTCACTCCCTGCTCCTCATCACCAAAAAGCCGCTTTCTGCCGAGGACATCATGGCGAGCCTCCAAATCTCACGCGGCAATGCCAACATGAACATTCGCGCACTCATCGACTGGCAACTCGTCCGCCGCGAACTGCAAGCCGGCGAACGCAAGGAGTTTTTCGTTGCGGAAAAAGACATCTGGGAAGTTGCGCGCCGCGTGACCGCCGAGCGCAAAAAACGCGAACTGGAGCCGATCTTGCGTGTGCTCGAGCAAGTGAGCCAAGTCAAAGGCCCCAAAGACGACGAAGAAGTCGCAGAATTCAAGGAAATGATCAGCCGCATCCAAGACTTTGTCGGGAAGCTCGACGCTGTCACCGAAAAGATGACCAAGAGCGACCGCAATTGGTTCTTTCGCACAGTCATGAAGCTCATGGGCTGATATTTTTTTGCGCCTATCTTTCACAAAATCCTGAAACTTTAAACATGTCTGTAGACATCAAAAATATGACCCTCCTCACTGGCAAACTTATCGTCTACGACGGCGCCTGCCCGCTCAGCGTCTCACTCATAGCCAAAGTCTTGCGCTGGAACATCCTCCCCAAGGACAAGGTCGCCAACTATTATGAACTCGATGCCGAGTCGCAAGGCAAGATCGATCCCGAGCGTTTTAGCAATGAGATGGCGCTGATCGATTTGGATGGCCAAGCGACGATTTATGGGCCGTATGCGGTCAAGCGCATCTTTTCTGAAAAGTGGGCATTGGTGCGGTGGTTTTTCGCGATCCCGGGGATTATGCAACCCATCTCATTTGTCTACAAAACGCTGGCTTACAACCGCTACGTCGTCTCGACACCACGCAAAGACATGCCGGCATCCAACTATCCAACGGCTGCCCCAGCAATCCTGCATTTCACTTACCTCGCCTACAGCCTGTTTGTCGCTTTGGCGGTAACCTTTCTGTTTGGCATGGGCTTGCAAGCATTTTTTCCGACGATCAGCAAGGTGGAGGGCGGCGTGGCCATGCTCGCCATCGCGGGCACCGGATGGATTGTGCAGGGCCTCGTCACCTGGCTCGGATTTGGCGAAAAACGCTTCCAATACCTGCGCCACATGTTCACGATCATGCGCATGGGCGTGATGCCGCTGCTCCCTGTCGCGCTTCTGATGCTTATCTTTCCCCAAATACACCCGATCATCCCCTGCCTCGCCGTGCTCTTCAGCAGCAGCATGATGCTGCGGCAACATTACCTGCGCGTTTGGCAATTGGGAGCCTCGCAATGGTGGACTGTGAATTGGTTTGCTGCATTGCAGGTCACCGCGATCGCCTGGGTTGTATATTTTTTCAACATCCTCTAATTCAAAAATATTATGAGCTTCCTCAAAAATCTCCGCCTACAATTTTCCGGTGATCTGCATGAGATCTACCTCATCAATTTTTCAGTTGAGGCAGCTGAATTACGTGGGCTATTGCCTGAACCAATCAGACCTAGCATAAAGGATGGCCGCGCGATGATCAGTATGGTCGATGTGCGTTTGCTCAACATGCGTGCGAAGTCCAAATTGATTCCCTTCAAGTTTCATTACCAGCACATTGGGTTTAGGGTTTTGGTGGAGGATGCGCAGTGGAATCCCGAAAATAGCAACAAAGGAATCTATTTTTTGCGCTCATTCACCGACAATCCCACCATGACTTGGGCAGGCAATATGTTCGCCAACTATCGCTTGGAAAATGCAAAATTAATCAATTCTCCTTCTGGCTTGCGCCTAACGAGCGGCGACCAATTTCTGGAATACCACCTCACGGGTCCGGTCTTTGAACCCGATCACAAATCCAAGCAACTCAAGGAAACCATCGGTGCAATCGATCGCGCCTGGGCAGTGGAGGATCATGAATTGCAAAAGACACAAATCATGCGTGAAAAATGGCCTCTTCAAGCCATGAACTGCCTGCGATTTGAGACCAATTTCTTTGAAACTGCGCGGTTCGAAGGCGCATTTCGTGTCACTGAAATGATCCATTACACTTGGTTGCCAGCCGAAACCGTTGCTATCCTCACCCCTCAAACTGCGCCAATTGCGCTTGCGATGCCTTATGCCTGAATCCTTACTTCCCACGCAATATATCCTGCTGCTCGGCGCCTCGGGCAAGATCGGCCTTGAGATTCGCAAGGCTCTTCATGCTCTGGCGCCCGGCAGTTCCATCATCTGTTGCAGCCGCAGTCCGTGGACAGGGCCGCAATATCCGATGGAAAAGTGGATCATTTTTGATCCGCTTAGCGATGTCTGGACCTTTGCGCATCCCATCGATGTGGTGATCAATGCGATCGGTATCATCCAAGAAAGCAAAGGCATGACCTACGAAAAGGTGCATGTAGGCGTCACGGAAGCCATATTGCGGCATCGGGCAGCCCTTGGGCAGCCGCGCATCCTGCAGGTGAGTGCATTGGGCGCAAGCATGGCACATGAAACCGATTTTTTGAGAACCAAAGGTGAGGCAGATGCACTGCTGCTGCACGAGGCCAATGTCTGTGTATTGCGGCCGAGCATCGTCTGCACACCCGACACGATGCTCTCCCAAAAACTGCGTCAGTTGCTCAAAATCGCACGTTTCTCGCTGGGGAAAATGCTGGTTCCCTCCGGGTTTCCTGCCACGCAGATTCAGCCGATCTTGGGAGCGGATGTAGGATCTGCGGTCGCCCTTGCGGCGCTGCAACCTGATTGTCCTAGCCTGATCGAATTGGTCGGGCCACAGCGAATGAGTTTTGGTGAATTGATCGGGGAAATGGCAGCGGCGCAAGGCCGTGAGCTGCGCCTGCTAGAGGTTTCGCGCGAAATCATGGAGACCTTTGTGAAACATTTTGTAGGCGTCTGGTTTCCAGAACTCATCAATTACCAGCAGTTTCGGTTGCTTTTTGTCGACAATGTGGGCGAAGTCGAACAGACTGCCAAACTGCTCGGGCGCGCACCACTAGACACGCTGCCCTTCTGGCGCGGAGAGGCGCAGCCGGTTGCCGAGGAGGAGCAGTTCAAAGAAATGGTCAAATTATCCATCGCGGAGAAATGATCAATCCTTGTGCCACAGGCCCTTCAAAACTTCCATCCAGACCATGAATGCAAAAAATGTGACGATTGGAAACAAGCCATAAATCGGCGCAAACAATTCCAACTGGAAAAGATTGCGCAACCAAGGTATGATGGGAATGAGGCCAATAAAGACTGCAACTCCTGAGAGCAGGTAGATGGTTGCTTTGTTGATGTGGCGCAATATTTGGAAGATGTGCAGCTTGCTCGACAATCCCGACAAGATCAATGCTGCGTTTGCAGCGACGAGCGACAAAAAGGTCACACTCCGCGTCTGCCCATCGGTAAGGCCGAAGTGCAGGGCCATGAAAAACACTCCAAGTAGCAAGCCTAGCATAGCCAGTCCATTGAGCAGGCTCTGCCCTACCCTGCTCGCCCCAAAAAACCTGACGCTGCGGCTGCGCGGCGGCCGCGCCATGATGTCCTTCTCCTCGGGCACGCTCTCAAAAGCCACCGAGCAAGCCGGGTCAATGATCAATTCCAAAAATGCAATATGCACCGGCCACAAGAGCAGCGGCAGATTGCCAAACATCACTGGCACAAATGCCAGACCCGCAATGGGAATATGGATGGAGATGATGTAGGCAAATGCTTTCTGGATATTGTCGTAAATCCTGCGGCCGAGGCGAATCGCTGCGACGATGGATGAAAAATTGTCGTCAAGCAGCACGAGCGAGGCGGCCTCGCGGGCCACGTCGGTGCCTTTTTTGCCCATGGCGATGCCAATATGGGCGGCTTTCAATGCCGGTGCATCGTTCACGCCGTCGCCCGTCATGGCGACGACCTCTCCCATTTCCTTGAAGACGTTCACGATCTTGAGCTTTTGCTCGGGCGCGATGCGTGCAAAGATGCGCACGGTGCGCAAGCGTTCCTCCAATTCCGCGATTTCCATCCGCTCGATTTCGGCGCCAGTGAGCACCTCCCAAGGCGCTTCGAGGCCGATATCCTTGCCGATGCTGACAGCGGTTTCGGGATAATCACCCGTGATCATGACAACTTTGATGCCTGCTGCATGGCATTCGGCGACGGCTTTTGCAGCTTCGGGACGCACGGGATCGGCAAGGCCGATGAGGCCACAAAACTCAAAATCAAAATCATGTTGTATCTCAGGCAGCTCACCTGCGCGCACCGTGCTGCGCGAAACCGCAATCACGCGCAAGCCATCGGCTGCGATGGTCTTGATCACAGCCGTGAGGCTTGCGATCTCGTCATCGGGCAAATGGCATAGGTCAAATATTGCTTCGGGAGCGCCCTTCGCAGCGATCACCCGCTCCTCATTCCCAGGTTGCCTGAAGGCACGCGACATGGCCAACAATTCCTTGGAAAGTGGAAATTCCTTGATCAATTCCCAATCGGTATGCAGGTGTTCGGTCTCGACGAGCTTGCGCTCGCCGAGCAGCTTGATCGCCTTCTCCATCGGGTCAAAAGGGTCAGTCTGACTGGCGAGTATGCCATATTCCACCAAAATGTGCTGCTCTTCTGGAATTTCTTGTCCAGCAGTATCCACCAAATCAAAACGCTGACCATGAGAATACAAACATTGCACCGACATCTTGTTTTGGGTGAGCGTGCCTGTCTTGTCGCTGCACAAAACGGTTGCGGCCCCCAAGGTTTCGATGGCCGAGGGCTTGGTGGTGAGTACATGATGCTTGGCGATGCGCCACGCCCCCAATGCTGTAAAAACCGTGAAAACGACGGGGAATTCCTCCGGCAACATCGCCATCGCCAAGGACAAACCAGCCAAAAGCGCATTGAGAAATCCGCCACGCACGAGATAAAACACGACCACGACCAATACACAAATCACAGCGGCCACAGCAGTGATGCGCTTGACGATCTTATTCAACTCCAGTTGCAGCAGGGTCTTTTGCTCGGTTTCGCCCTCCATGGCCTTGCCGATCTCGCCGATGCGGGTATTTTTGCCGACCTTGAGCACCTCGGCGGTGCACATGCCCTGCACGACGAGCGTGCTGCTGTAGAGCAGGCGATGTTCGGGATCACCACTTTCGGCCTTCAAGACGGGCATCGATTCACCCGTGAGCAAGCTCTCGTCGACAGAAAAGTTGAGTGCGCTGTGGATGGTGGCGTCTGCAGGGATGCGGTCGCCCTCGCGCAAAATCATGATGTCGCCCTGCACAACTTCGCGCCCAGGAATGCGGATCTCAGCGCCATCGCGGATCACGAGCGCGCGCGGACTCGCAAGGCCTTTCAGGGCATCGAGCGCACGCTCGGTTTTGCGCTCCTGATAAATTGTAATGGCCATGACTACCAACACAAAAAAGAGCAGCACCAATCCGCCTTCCAAATCTCCCAAAACCAAGTACAAAGTCGCGCAACTCACCAGCAAGAGAAACATGGGCTCCACAAGCACAGAAAAAGCGATTTGCCATATTGTGCGTGGCTTGGAACCCGGCAGTTCGTTATAGCCATCGCGCAGTATGCGCTCGGCGACCTCTGCCTGACTGAGTCCTTGTATCGTGCCCTCAGTGGCATTGGTAATAGATGCGTGCATAATCTAAGATATGGGTCAAAGATAAGCCAATCGGTTTGCCTAACGATGATGAACCTCAATTGTCGAACTGAGTCCCATCAGTTTTGATCCCAAATCAGGTTCATTGAAGACATCAACGGCTGCTTGAAAAGCGACCAAAACCCTACAAAGCCAAAAACCCCGACGAGCGTCAGGGTTTTTTGGTCGATCTAGCGGGTGTTGGGTCCACTAGATCCGCCAGCCTAGGTGGCCAGCAAACATCAAGTTAGCAGTGTTCATCAGAACACTCGTGTAGGTAAGAAAATAAAAGAACGTCGGTAATAGTATCTGTGAAGCTAAATTAACGTGTGATGATGACCTTTTGGGTCAAGAGGCCATTGTGCAGCCGCACGCGCACGAAGTACATCCCCGGTGCGTAGTTGTCGGTCTGCACGACCATATTTCCTTGCAAATCCCCCGTTGCGACAAACATGCGGTGGCCGCTGCCATCGTAGATTGCCACTTCCTCTGCCCGCAAGGTGTCGAGCAAAATCGTGAGGCGATCGTTTGACGGATTGGGACTCACGGTGAGGCCCACTCTCGCATTTGGGTAGGTGGTCACGATGAAAACATCGATGGCCAATGGATTCCCAAACTTGTCGACCAGCGAGACATCAAAGGCTTCCAAGAGTGAATCAAGGGAACCGTAGCGGGTCAAATCGTCGATCATGATGAGGGTTACTCCTCCCAATCGGCCATTGCCCGTGCTGTCGCGGTGATCGTCTCTCACGATCGCCCAGTTGAATTTGCCGTCTTTCTTCTGCATCTGGATCAGGTTTTGTCCCGGTTGCCCGAGCCACGTACCATTGAGTGATCCAGTTGCAGAGTTGAGGTCAAAGACGCTGGGATTCATGCCGAGGCTGATGGAGAGTCCATAAACATCGGTCGCAGGGTAAGAAGGCGTGCCCAGTCTCAAGGTCAATTCGACGGTGTCACCAGCAGATGCTCCTGCAGGCACTTCTATATAGAGTGGAATACCACCTGTATTGATGTGCCCTTCGGTCTTTTGGTGCAACTGCCCGTAGTTGACAACGATTGCGGCTGTATCCGCAAGGTTCACAACCCCGTTGCCATCGCAGTCTGCGTGCTTGTAGTTGAGTCCAGTGCCGAAGTTTTGATCCCAAGGCAATCCTGCTTGACCCAACCAACCTGCCACGGCCCCTTCGCGGGGGTAACCGGAGACGCCGTTTGCGACACCGATGTGGAGGAGGTCACGCACCCTTGCTGTGCCATCGTCGTCGGTATCGCCCGGCCATACTTGGCCGATCGCTGCACAACCCGAGACCACAGCGCCATAGTTCAGGATTCCCAATCCTGATTGGCTGTTGCCGTCGATGATGCTCGCTGCGATGAGGACCGGGTCGCTGTCGCACCAGCAGTTGCTGCCGATGCTCACGTTGGTGGTCGCGGTGACTAGGATGTTCACGCCATTTGCGCAAAGCTCATTTTCAAGGAACGTGGGCAGGCTAGCTGCCAAAACGAGGGCGGTGTCATTTTCTGCAAACTGACAGGCCCTTATCGAATCTAGCGACGATGCGCTGTGATGCGATACTGCGAGGTTGTTGTAGACAAAGAGCGTGTGAGCGATGCTACCCGATCCGTTGATCACCGCAGCGCGAACTTGGCTGCTGAATGTGCACGAATCGATGTCGCAGGCGCTAGCCGAGACGCCCCAATCGTTGGATCGGAAAGCGCAGCGGCTCAGGCTGATGCTGCAGGACTCGATAGCAACGGTGTTGCTTTCAAATGTGCAGCGGCGGACTTCCTGATTTCCCGACAGGTTGGCCACAGCCTGGGCATTGTGCCTAAGTAAAGTATTTCTAAGAACGATGTGGCTTCCAGTGACACTGCCGTTGACCGAGACCGCTGTAGCAGCGTGCTGGATGCGGCAGTAGTCAAATTCCGCTAAACCTCCCACAGAACCGGCCACTTGGATTCCCTCCCAGGATCCCGTGACGGGTAGAATAGAACTCGAAATGAAAAAGATCGAATCTGTCGTGCTGCCCTTGGCGTCCAAGACGCCGTCGACCGCGATTTTTGTGCCTGCATCCATCTGGACCGTGAGGCCCGGCTGGATCGTAAGCGTAGCGCCACTCGCTACCAAAATGTCTCCTGTTACGATGTATGGACCGTTTTGCACCGTCCAGACTGTATTGGAAACAATCGTCCCGCTGACGTTGGTTTGCGCCATCACGCCAGATCTCGCTACAAAAAGTAGGAGCATGGCAAGGGTCAACCAGAGTATTTTTCTCATCGTCAACAGGGTTGAGATTCGCTTCAGTGACCGTGGTCTCATCCGCTTATCTGTTACAAATATCTACCCATCTTGCTGCCCAAAAAAGAACAAAAATCAGGCGAAGTGGAAAAAGTATCCCAACATCCGGTTGCTTCAAGGTCCTCCTACATCCGCCTCGCCCCTACTGAAGCATTGCCAAAAAGGCCACAAAATTCACCAATAGCGCATTCATTCACTCAAAAAGGCCCTCAAAAACAAGTCCAAGATCGGGGCAAAGTGGAAAAACTATTTTTAGCCTAGAGATGCAAGTGCGAAAAAAAATGATTCTCTTTGTTCAAATGCAAGGAGAAGTGGAATGAAATCGAGCAAACTGGTGAAGGCTATCGCCACCCTGAGCGCTTGGGAGCTGCGGCACCTGAGCGATTTTGTGCATTCGCCGTTTCACAACAAGCACGAGCGCCTTACCCGCCTGCTCGACTGGCTCATCGATTGCGCACCCGAATTTTCTGAAATCGCCCTCGACCGGCAAGCTGTGTACCGCCACGTTTTTGAGGAAAGCGCATTCGACGAACAAAAATTCAAGGACCTCCTGTCGCTGGGCATCAAACTCATGAAGGCGTTTTTGAGTTTTTACCGTCTGCGCAAGGATGAGTACAAGCAGGGATTGGCATTGCTGGAGGAGCTGGAGGCACGCGAATGGGAGGGCGAATTCAACAAGACGCGCCTCGCGCTGGAAAAGGTGATCGACGGGCAGCCCGATCAATTGCAGGAGATCAGCCTGCGTCATCTGCGGGTTCAAGAGGTCTATATCAACTACTTGGGAGCTGGAAAAGACCGCAAGGTCGAGGGCTCGGTGCTCACGGCGAGTGAGTTGCTCGACACATATTATATAGTGTACCGCCTCAAGCTTGCCGTCGAGATGGCC
>JANPHP010000106.1:0-11555 GCA_031424495.1 Bacteroidota bacterium
CGCTGATGCAGCGTGGACGTGGTGCCCTGCGACTACGGGATTTCCGTGTCGGTCAGCCGATAGTCACGCATTTTGGGTTTGTTTCCGAGGAATGAATTGGATTGTTTTGGGCAACCGAAATCTGGAAGGCTTGGGGTGAGTTTTACACAGCCGCTGTCGCAAAGGGAATTGACTGAAAATGCGGCATACCTTTTGCATCGAGGCAGGAAATATCTATTTTGCAGTATGAAAAAGCTTTTCCTTGTAACGATCTCTTTCTTGACGCTGGGCCTTGGGTCTGCGTTTGCACAAGTCGACGTTGTCACCAATCCAACAGCGATCGCTGCGCCTGAATCACAGGCCAATGCATTGCCAACGATTCAGGTGAAGGGATTGGACGGCAAGTCGATTTCCACCGGCGACTTTGAAAATGGCGGCAAGCCGATCATCATCAGCTTTTGGGCCACTTGGTGCAAGCCTTGCATTCAAGAATTGATCAATGTGAATGAGGTATATTCGGAATGGGTCGACGAAACGGGCGTGAAACTGATCGCCATCGCGATCGACGATGCCCGCAACTCTGCCAAGGTGCGTCCGTTTGTGGAGGGCAGAGGCTGGGAATATGAAGCATACCTCGACGAGAACAGTGACTTCAAGCGTGCGATGAATGTGAACAATGTGCCCCATACCTTTTTGCTGGATGCCAATAAAAACATCGTGTGGAGCCACAATAGTTATCAGCCCGGCGACGAGGAGGAACTGCACGAAGTCCTTGTGCGTCTCGCCAAGACTGGCAAAGTCGAGGAATAAGCCCTCACCATCAAAATTCATTGAATCAACATTGCTAAGGTGATCGAAATAACGAAGTTCAAGATAACAGCCAAGGTTGCGACAGCAGCCTTGTTGCTTTTTGGGGGAACGCTCATGGCCCAAACGCCCGATCTCGGGCAGATTCACGGCAACTTTGAGATCGATGCCCAGAGCTATCGGCCCGACTCCCTGATCGGTGCCCCCAACTTCCCTGAAAAGGTCGGCAGCAACAGCTTCATGAACTTGCTCTATACCCGTGGCAAATTTGAGGCGGGCACACGGTTTGAAGCCTATTATCCGACGATGCAAGGCTTCACGCGTGAGCGTGGCGCAGGCATCCCTTACCGCTACGCCCGCTACCGCAATGAAAAATTTGACGTCACTGCCGGCACTTTTTATGAGCAGTTTGGCAGCGGTATGATTTTGCGCACTTATGAGGTCTGGGGCCTCGGATTCGACAACTCGCTCGACGGTGTGCGTATCAAGAGTCAGCCCGTCAAGGGCCTCTACATGACCGGATTAATCGGCCGGCAGCGCAATGCTTACTCCCACAGCGTCGAAAACCTTTCTTCGGGCATCGTGCGGGGTTTTGATGCGGAGTGGTCTATCAACGAGAGTTTTGATTCATTGGCATCCGCCAAAACACGTTTGCGCGTCGGAGGTAGCTTTGTGAGTCGCTTCCAAAAAGACGAGGACCCGGTCCAGATATTTCCAGAGAATGTAGCAGCGTTTGCTGGTCGTGCCAATGTGAGTCGTGGTGCTTTCAACTTGTCGGGTGAGTATGTGTACAAATACAACGACCCGAGCAGTGTGAACAACATCATCTACAAAAGCGGCAATGCTTTGCTGGTGCAAGCCACATACGCCAAAAAAGGCTTGGGCGCATCGGTGCAGTTCAAGCGGATCGACAACATGGATTTTAGGTCTGACCGCTCTGCTAGCTTCAACAACCTCAACCTGAACTATCTGCCACCCCAAACCAAGCAGCATACCTACCGCTTGCCGACCTTGTTTCCATGGGCTTCGCAGCCATTGGGAGAATGGGGCATGCAAGCCGAGATTGCCTACAACTTCAAAAAGGGCACCAAACTTGGCGGCAAGTATGGTATGAACATATCCGCCAATTTCTCCCGCATCAATGCCCTTGACAAGACAGCAACGGTCGATCCATTTGAAGGCTATACGACACCGTTTGTCGCCAAGATGGACAGCGTGTTGTTTCAGGACATCAACATCGAGATTTCGCGCAAGCTCAGCCCCAAGTTGAAGGCAACTGTGAGCTTCTTGCATTTCAACTATGACCAAAGCCTCTTTCACCAACTCACAGGCTTCAACAGCAGCACCGACGTGGTGGCAGATGTACAAATCGTAGACATGAGCTACAAATTCTCCAAAAAACACAGCTTGCGCATGGAGTTCCAACACTGCTACACCAAGCAGGAGTTTGGCAGCTGGGCCATGGTTTTGGCAGAATACACGATCGCCCCCAAGTTTTTCATTGCCGTGTTTGACGAATACAACTACAGCAATGCCGAGGTGAATAAGCGCCTGCACTACTTCACGGGGACCGGCGGTGTGAACTGGCAAAACTATCGTTTCCAGATCGGCTATGGCCGTCAGCGTGCCGGTGTGTTGTGCGTAGGTGGCGTGTGCCGCACCGTGCCCGCATCCAATGGTGTATCCCTTTCAATTACAGGATCTTTTTGATAAATTCGTAGTATGAGAAATTCACTCCGGTTTTTCCTGCTTGCCGTTCTGGCCATGGGTACACTCACGGCCTGCGACGTGGTCGAGGGACCCAAAGTCGACCCCAAGGGATTCACAGGCTCTACCAACAAGGTCCTGATCGAGGATTTCACGGGTCACATGTGTGGCAACTGCCCACGTGCGCATGAGCAGGCTGCTTCCCTGAAGGCGACCTATGGCGATAATGTCGTGGTCGTCGCTGTGCATGCAGGAGGATTTGCACGCGTGGTACCTTTCTTGGGTTATGCCTACGACTTCAACACGCCGATGGGCACCGAATTGGAGGCATTCTACCAAGCAGATGCATTGACTGGGCTGCCGATCGGCTTGGTGAATCGCCGTCTGTGGAGCGGCAATGCGCTCACGCGTTATGCCGACTGGGGCTCAGAAGTCGGCGCCGTGCTGGCCGAGGCGCCCAAGATGAAGCTTGAACTCAACAGCACCTACAGCCCAGCGGACCGCAACCTCACCGTGGGTGCCAACCTCGAATACTACATCACGGGCGATGCCAATCATCAGATTGTCGTGCTCATCACCGAAGACAGCATCGTCTCGCAGCAGGCCGACTACAGCCTGCCCTCGCCATCACATATCGAGGATTATGAGCATATGCATGTGCTACGCGGCACCGTGACGCCCGGCGGCACTTGGGGCACGCCCGTCAAAGGCAATACCATCGTGCTCGGCGAAAAATTTGACCTGAGCTACAGCACCGTGCTCGACACGGCTTGGGTGCCCGAGCACTGCCACGTGGTGGCCTATGTCTTGAACAACACCACCAAGGAAATCCTGCAAGTGCAGGAGGTGCCGCTTGTGCAGTAAGCTGCGAGAAGCCGAATAGAAAACACCCGCTGCACGTACCCGCGCAGCGGGTGTTTTGATTCCTGCATTCCCTAATACACATAACTGTCGGCTGGCGATCATGGATAGTCCTGCAAGAATGCCGAGCTTAACCCTATGAATACCAAACTGCTCACATTGCTTAAATGCATTCGCCACGCCCGACTCATCGCTCTCACGCTCGCTCTCACACTGATGATCAGCGCTTGCGACTTGGTCGAAGGCCCCAAGGTCGATCCCACTACCTTTCCCACCGCAGGCAAAAAGGTCCTCATCGATGACTTTACTGCCCAGCGTTGCGGCTATTGCCCACGGGCGCACCATGCAGCGAATATCTTGAAGGAGAGCTATCCCAACGACGTCGTCGTTGTGGCCATGCATGCCAGCGGATTGGCCATTCCGCAGCCAAATCTTGGCTACCCCAATGATTTTCGCACGACGATGGGTACCGAGTTGGATGCCTACTACAAAGCCGAGCAGTTGCGCGGCTATCCTGTGGGACTTGTCAATCGCCGCAATTGGGGCCCAGATGCGCTCGTTGATTACTCCGAATGGGGAAGCCGTGTGGCAAGCATCTTTCGGAGGCGTCTCCGATGAAGATGTCGGTCGCCACACAATTCGATCCCAACAGCCGCGCCCTGACGGTGACGGCGGGACTCGATTATTATACCACTGGCGATGCCAATCACTTCATCGTCGTTTTGATCACTGAGGATGGCATCGTCGGCAAGCAAACCAACTATGACAGCGTGCCAGATTATGAGGAGTTTTATATGCAAAACCATGTCTTGCGCGGCGCGCTCACGCCCGGCACGTGGGGCAAGCCTGTGAAAGGCAATACCATCATCTTGGGTGAGAAATTTGAGCTGACGTTTGACTACACGCTGCCGACGCTATGGGTGGCGGAGAACTGCCATGTCGTCGTCTACGTCCATGACTTCGCCACCAAGGAGGTCTTGCAGGTCGAGGAAGTGAAGTTGGTGCCCTAGCCGCCTCGTGTTACGATTTTAAAATACCTGTACGATTGACCTGCTAAATGGATGGGGGGCGTGCGACTCCGCTGGAGTCGGATTTGTGTGTTTGGGCTGCTTCTATAAAGGTGAGACTCCGCTGGAGTCCTACCACAACCCAATAGCAGTGGAACCACGCCTCCATCGCGCTAGTCCCTTCACACATCTTTGTATTCCCATTTAGATTGGTGTGCTTCCGCTTTCATTTCCAGAAACATACACAAGTAGCAGGATCCCGCAGCAGCTGCGGGGTCTAACCTTTGTAGAAAAACCGGCCCACCAACAGTTTCGATGCGCCTTGGCGTTTCGCACCTCGGGAAACATGTATCCACCTCAAGTGGTCAGTATTTCGGAGAATGATGTATTCGCAGCCTATTTGAAGATAAAGCGCACAAAATACCACACCGCAATCATGAGCAATGACATGCGCAAAATCTGTTTGTCGATTTTCATGTCGGGGCGCTTGCTGAAGTCGGTCGTGTAGTCGATCACGAGCAGCCAAGCGAAGATCGCAAGGTAGAGGCTGCGCCAGCCCCAGTGGCTGTAATCGTATTGTTGCGGAAACAAAGTCGTGTATTCCCAGCCCAAAATCCCTGCCGCCAGAAAACCCAGCACCATGTATTTGATGCCCATCCACCGATCCTTGCCGACCATGCGGGCGCCCTTCACGATGAAAAGGATGCCGTAGATCGGCCAGAGCAGGGCAGACACTTGGTAGATATAGAATGCAAAGCGCACATCAAATGTGATCACCGCCGCACCCAGAAATTCGAGGGCGGTGAAGGCAGGGATCAACCAAAACCAGTTGTGTTTGATGCGGTAGGCATAGTCCATGAGCAAGCCCATGGTGCCGGCATAAGCGATCAAGCCGAGGATTTTGACCACGATGGGCGTTCCATGCAGGATTCCAAACTGGTTGAAAAACACCGCCAATGCGAAGCAAATCCCCAAAGCGGAGTAAAAAATAATGCGCCAAGCCTCTTGAGGCCCTGTTTCCTCCTTCATGAACCACACAGATTAAGCTGCAAAGATGCTAAAATTTGTGATGGTGGGAGCGGGGAATGCAGAAAACTGAGGTGAATGCGGGGGAAGGCGTTGGTTGCATTGGGCCTGGCTTGACGGTGCACGCCCGATTGTCAATACAGTATCTTGCCATCGACATAGCCCATGATCAAGTCGATATCATCATGTGTAAGGTTGGGAAATGGATCCATCGTCACCTTGTTGTTTGCTGTCCAGATTTTGACGGCATAAGGGTCGCCAGATTGGATGAGCTTGGTTGAATTTTGCACCCAATCGTAGATCCAATCGCCAGCGGGTATTCGATTGCCAATACCCAACAGGGCGGGACCGATACCCACCTTCTCCAAGCTGCTGTTATGGCAGCGTGCGCAGTTTTCCTGGAAAAGCGTGAGGCCTTCAATGGTAGCCCCGGAATATGTGCCACGAGAAGACGTGTTAGTAGCCGTACCGCAAAACGGGGCATCGGGCTCGTTGTATTCAAAACGCGCAGGAAACATGCGGAAGCAAACAAACCATCCGCAAGCAATCAATAAACCGATGGTATATCGACTCATGGCATTTGCGTTTTGGGCGTTGGGTAAATGTAGCCATCACGCAGGAAAGATGCAATGCCTAGTGGGCATTGAAATGATGAGGTGATATTTAAAGGCCTGCAATTTTTAGGTAGTAGATAGTAGGTAATAGGTAGCAGGTGTTGGAGTGGCTAGCCACAGCTCACCTGCTACCTGCTACCTGCTACCTGCTACCTGCTACCTGCTACCTACTACTTCTAACTCAAGTCTCGCTATTAGCGCCTTCTATCATTCAAGGAAACTGGCTTCTCCATCGCTTGGCGCAGCGCATCACCCGTAAATGCGCCCAATCCGCCGACGATGCCGCCAATGATGCCGGCGACGATGGCGAGCACGATGCCGTTCATCGGGATCGGCAGGAGCTTGGCAAACATATTGGGCAATTCCGAGCCGGTCATGAGGCTCATCAAGATCGCTGCGCCTGCCCAGAGCAGCAACGCGCCGAGAAAACCCGCCAAGAAACTGCGGCCACGGTGCCCATGGATCAAAAATCCGGCGACGGCGCCAGCGATGGCGATCGTCCACCAAGGGAGCAAATAGGCCAGGACGAGGCCGGCTGCAAATACAATCAACATTTGGATTCCGAAACGCATGGCTTAGCGGGCTTGAAGGGTTTGAGTGAATTGAAGTGCAGGATCGTCTTGCTGCGCGTCGCGCAAAAAGAGCAATTTGTGGTAACGGCCTGCGGCCCAATCGGAGATGCTGCGGTTGTAATAATAACTTCCCGGATTGCCCGACTGCCCGCCGGGAAATACCCCGTAAGCATTCGGCTCGGCACCCATCTCCACCACCATGCGCCAGCTTGCGCCATTGTTGTTGCGATTTGCGTTCACGATGCCAGCGCCGCCGCCCACGGGTATGCGCGCGTAGCTGAAGGCCATTTGCCGCGTGAGGTGCAGAACCTTGAGATTGTTGTAATTCTGCCAAGTATAAGGCACGCCTTCGGTCTTGGCAAAGGATTCCAATTCCAAGACCGCCTCGTTCAGCGCCCGTGTCGCCACGTCTTTGATCGTCTCCCTTTGGGGCGTGCGACTGTCGTCTACCTCCGCCAATCCCGTCGAGTCGGCCAGCCACAGCATCGTGTTGAACATCGATGGTGGGTCTGCCCGGTGGCTAGCCCGCAGCATGTCATCCTCCCAGATGATCGCACAGAGCCGCAGCATCCACGCCTGCCAAAGCGACGGCGCGTCCAACTCATAGTCATTCATATAATTCCACTTCGCCAGCACACCCGTCGCACGCTGCGCGCTCGGATTCAGGCGATCGCCCTGCAAGGCTTGCAATAGCGTGGGCATCGCCACCGCTGCAAACTCATTGTAGTTGTCGTTTTGCAGCTTGAACATGTCTTCGACCTTGATGCCACGCATCCCCGCAAGCACCTCCGAGATGCGCAGGTTGCGCGTGAGGTCATAGCTTCCGTATATGTGGTAGGGGTAGAGCGTGTCGGTGGCATGCTGATTGGAGCTGAAAAGGTATCCGCGCTCGGGGTTTTTGGCATGTGGATTTTGCTCGGCGGGAATGTAGGCCTGCCAGAGATGGGTTTTCTCTCCGCCATCCATCACAAAGCGCCCTTGGTTGGTCCACTTCACGGGGAAGCGGCCTTGTTGCGTGAGCGCGATGTCGCCATCGCGGGCAGCGAAGACAAAGTTTTGTCCAGGGCAGGCGTAGCCGCTGATCGCCTGCCGATACTCGGCGTGGTTTTTGGCGCGGTTCAGGAGGTAGAATGTCTTGACTTCGTTGGTGCTGTCGTGGCCAGCCCAGCGCATCGCGACATTGAGCGGACCCGTAGAGTCGGGATCGCTGTAAGTACGGTCATAGACGACGGGGCCATGCTGCGTGAAAATGATCGTGTCATTGTAGTCGCCGCTGAATTTACGGTGGATGGTCTCGATGCGCTCGGTCGTGGGTAACCATTGGTTGTCGTGGCGGTAGGCTTTGCGGCTCTCGTCTTGGAAAATCACCTTGTACCAGTCGAGCACGTCGCGGCTAGCATTGGTCACGCCCCAGCTGATGTCGCGGTTGAAGCCGATGATCACGGCAGGCGAGCCCGGCAGGCTCACGCCATAGACGCTGTGCTCAGACGTGCTGAGCTGGATCTCATACCATATAGAAGGAAGGCGCAAGCCGAGGTGCGGATCGTTGCAAAGGATGGGGTGGCCCGAGGCAGTCTTGCTGCCGGCGACTGCCCAGTTGTTGCTGCCATTCATCGGGTCGGGCTGCGGATACATCAGCGTCGGTGCCACGCCGGCGGGATCAAAGCTGTCTGGAGCTGTGACTTGCACGGCGGTGAAGTCATAGATCGTGCCCTTGGGGACGATGGGTTCGTTGTTGGTGGAGATGGCTAAGTCGGGGAATAGCCGCTCGTAGTCGGGATTGCCCAAGCCAGCTACTGCATTGGTATTGTCAAAATCCTCGGACCGGCCCGTGAGGTCCCAAGCCATGAATTTGAGGAGCAGCGCCGATTTGAACGTGGTCCAAGGTTCGGGCTTGAAGTCGAGGAGCTTGTACTCCATCGGGTATTCGGCATAGCTCAAGCTGTTGATGTAGGCGTTGACGCCGTCGGAGTAGGCCTCGACCATGGCCTTGCTCACCGGGTCTGCATTCATCGCCTTGATCGATTGCTCGGCGGCATACATCATGCCCGTGCGCCGGCGCGAGCGGTCGAGTGCCACGGTCACGGGCGACTCGATGACCTCGCTCACGCGACCTGCGGCTGCACGCGTCTGCATGTCCATCTGAAACAAACGGTCGCGCGCCGTCACGTAACCTTGTGCGAAATAGAGGTCGTGGTCGTTTTCTGCAAAGATGTGGGGAATGCGCAGCGAGTCATAGCGCACCGTGACCTTGCCTTGCAGGCCCTCGAGCGATTCTTGGTCATCCCAAGCGATGTCGGGGCCCTCCATGTTTTGCCAGAACCCATGAAAGGGATCCAACACCCGGCCAAAAGCCAAGGGCATTCCCTTGAATTGCAGGCCGTCGAGCACATAACAAACCGCTACGGTGAGCACCAAGCCCACGATCGCCACACTGTATCGCATCACATTTCTCATCTGACCAGCAATTTAACCTTTTTTTTGGAGTGCCAATGCCTGCTGAGATGCCAAAAACGACGTGCATTGCAGGGATTGGACTTATGGGTGCCGCCGCTGGAGGGGGAGGTAGCTAGGGCCTCGTTTTCGCGCAAGGTGGATGATGGCTGGGCTTTCTAGCTTACAGATCGCCGCGCATTTCAAAAGGGGAGGGGGGAATAATATTGCTCAAAAGAGAAACAATTTCGGGCAATAGGCCATTTAAACCGCGAATTAAGAATTGATAACAATTATTTTTCATTTCCTGTGCAACCGATTGCAACCGCACATCGTCTATAGGGCATGTTTGAAAAATTGTCTGAGAATAAATTGAATTTGAAAGCTATGAAAACCTTCGCAATTACCCTCCTCCTTTTTGTGTTTGGTGTTACTGTATATGCTGCTTCTCCTGCCGTCGCCGTGGCCGCTCACAACAATGGCGTCACGATCGTCGCCTCCCGCAATGCGGATGCCAAGGGCTTGGAAATGCGTCTGCGTGGCACGGGCCACATCAATGTCGGCAGCGCGATCACCGCAGAACTCTACTCTACCTATGATGGCGAGGCCCAAATGTTTGTCGAAAATGCCAGCGGCAAACGCTTTGCCGAGCAATTATTGACCTTGGAAAAAGGCAAAAACTTGATCAAGATGAACATTGCCGAAATTCCAGCAGGGATTTATTTCATCAAAGTTAAAGTTGATGGCAAATCCGAAACGACGACCTTTGTCGTCAAATAATTTGAAATTATAATTCCATTAATATTTCCACTCGTTCTTTGCGACTGGGCGAGATTGGTCCTACCAAGAAATTTCCCCCTGAAAGCCTCGGCAAGTCCGAGGCTTTTGCATTTGGGGGCTGGGCTTGCCTCCACCATTGGGCATCAGTAGTAGCCGTTAAATGCAACCGCAGAGATCGCAAAGGACGCAGAGAATATCATACTCTCTGCGTTACTATTACACGCTGCGCTTTACAATATCCAGAATCATTATCCACAATCATAGGATTAATCAGAAAGTCAGTCCGTACGCATGGATCCTCCCAAAAAACACCGATTCCTGATTCCATTTTTGATCATAAGTGCTTGAAAATAAAAAATATAAGCAAATCTGTAACGAACATTCGAAATATTCATGTATATGGACTATGTGAATGATTATTAACCTAAACTTGTTGCAAAATATCACCTCGATTCCGCTGCATCGGCATAAGTTTGCATCAGAAAAAGAATTGAAATCAATTTCAAAAAAATGATGCAAAGTAAAAGCCCATTCCGAATTCTGATCCTCATCATCTGCCTGTTCACGCTCACAACATCTGCCTTTGCGGGTGGTTTGGGCAAGCGCTCCACGGCAGGTGAATCCAACGCCGTTCCCGCCACCCGCGTCCATGCGGGAGGTTCCTTCATCGCCAAATTGGTTTCTGAAAGCCAAGTGTCAGCCGAAGTTTCTGTCGAAGATGCCCATGGCAAAGTGATGATGCAACAAGCGATTCTCCTCGATACCGGCCCCAATTGGCTGAAATTCAAGGTCGCCGAGATGCCGGCTGGCGCCTATTTCATCAAGGTAAAATCGACGATTGGCACAGATGCCATCACCGTCGTGATCCAATAAGTTTTGTTCATACCTGTTTTATTTGGTCCAATGTTCGTTCTTTCTTGGGAATAGGAGGTCCTACCTGATTACTTCTCCCCATTGTGCCCCGGCTTGCTGGGGCTTTTTTTGTGGGCAATTTTCGCAGAGCCTTTGCATCCGCCATGGTTCGCTACGATTTCCTATATTCGCAGATGCGCATATTTATTTTCGCAATGCTACTTTTGGCTGCAATGGGTGCATTTTCCCAAAGCAAAAACCTGCAAAAAGCAGATCAGCTCTTTGATGGGAACTCCTATCCCGCAGCCATCGATGCCTATCTCAAAGCCGTCGACGACGAACCCACGAATGCCCATGCGGTGACCCGCCTCGCAGACTGCTACCGGCTCACGGATGACTTCAGAAATGCATTGCGCTGGTATGCAAAGGCCGTGAAAATGAAGGCGATCGAGCCAGAAACGTGGTTTCACTATGGCGAGGTGCTCATGATCAATCGCAAATACAAGGAGGCGATTCCTTGGCTCGAAAAGTACCAAGCCAAGGTGCCGCAAGACGACCGCGTCGCCGAGATGATTGCCTCCTGCCAAAACCAAGAGGCTTTTGCCGCCGCCAAATCGCTGTTCATTGTACGCCGCCTCAACATCAACTCCGAGGCTTCAGACTTCGGACCTGCCTTTTTGGGCAAGTCGGTCGTGTTTGCATCCTCCCGCAAGCGCTCCCTCGTCAAGTACAACCGCACGGGCGAGAGTTTCCTCGATTTTTATGTCGCGCCCTACAATGGCAAACCCGAGCTGGGCGAAGTGAGCCTCTTCCGCGGCGCGCTCAACACGCCTGTGCATGAGGCGAATGCATGTTTCACAGCAGACGGCAAGGAGATGTATTTTACCCGCAATCACCTTAAAAAAGGACAAGCGGCA
>JANPHP010000107.1:0-16076 GCA_031424495.1 Bacteroidota bacterium
ATTTCACAGCCGTTTGCCCCGTCCCCATCGCAAGGCCGATTTGCGGTTGTGTTGCAGGAGTGCTACCCTGTACACGCAGCTCGGCATTTGTCGTTGAGTAGAAGTGGAGCGGCGTTTGGGGGATGTCGGTGCCGATGCCAATGGCGCCGTTTTCAGTGACCCGCATCCGCTCGGCATTCGTGGTGAATATGCGAAAGGGGGCGGCATTCACGCTTCCGATGAAGCAATTGGGGGTGAGCCAGTTTCCAGTGGCACGGTAGAGCTTTGTGCTGCAATCAAACATGCTGTCAATAGCCGGATCGGTGTACCGGAAAACGCTGCCATCGCTTTTCACTGCCAATACCGCTGGCTGCGTACCCGCAAGGCTGCTCACCCGCAATGTGCCATTGCCCTTGAGCCGCATGCGCTCGGTGCTGCCCGTCTTAAAGACAAGCGAGGAGCTGTCAGTGGTGCCAACAAATTGGCCATTTCCAGCGGCATTGTTTCCGTTGGTGCGCCACATGCCGTTGTTTTGGGCCGTGGCGGGCATTGTCATGGAGATGAATACGGCCACAAGGGCCACAATGAGTGACTTGAGATTTTGAGCTTTCATAAATTTTTACAAGAGTTAAGAGATGACGATTCGCGGGCATTTTTGGGAAAATTGGCCAAATAGAAACCAAATTTGTCCTTCCAATGCTCAATACACCAAGATAGCAGGTGCTTTTGACATCTTACGTCAAAGCTGGTGCATTATTTTCAACAGGCTTGGATTGCCTGAGCGGGATTAAATGGTTGGAACCTTCAAGGCTTGGGTCGCTGGAAACGGCATTCAGGCGTGGCGTGATTCATTCCAAGAATTTCCAGCCTGAAATAGTATGTAAGATTCCCTGCCGCCTTCGCAAAATGTCCACTTTCAGGGTAGCATGTTGGCGGTTTTGGCCCTTTTTGGCTAGCTTGCACTGTCAGTCTTTTCAACCATTTTATCTAGGTAGTATGAAAAAAATCCTATTCCTCGCGGTATTGCTCTTCTTTTCATTCGCCTTTGTCCATGCCCAAGGCAACTCTGGGAACAACGGGAACGGCAATGGCAACGGAAATCCCCAGCAGGGCTGGAACGGTGGAAACGGAAACAACCCGTGGGCCAACATCAATGCGCCTCAATGGCTCCTGACTTGGCTCCAAAACGGAGGTCAGGTTCCCATGCCCCTTGCGGTGATGGTGATACACGAGGCGAGGTCTTGGGGGCAGCAAAACTATGGGATGAACCAAGGGCAGATGGTCGTGAAGTACTTGCAGGGACTGCTTACAATCGAGTTTGTCTCAACTTCGCCACCATCCTTGACTTTTAGAGTTCGATTTGGAGGCGGCGATATAATGGTCGTGATTGACGACCTTTAGGAAATTCCGTTCGCCAATTTGGTCATATACTGTGCGGCATTTCCGCCATGCAGTTTCGCTTCAATCCAAAGATCAAATTGGAAATAATAGGTCTTGTATTCGTACTGAGGCTGCTTCTTGAATTTCGCAACTTCATCTCTGAATGCAAGTAACCTTTCAATGCGGGTCTTTGCAGTACGGGACATTCCGATGCTTCTCAAGTTTTTGGCAATAGCCTCTTCGTAGGGGCTGAGCGCGGAGCGTTTTCGCAAATATCCGATCACTTTATTGGCCTCCGTCTTGAGGAAGTCATAATTCCCTAAGTCGTAGTGGCAGACGAGATGTAGGATTTCGGCAAAATCCTGAATGTCCTTCTTGGAAATTACCAAATCGGTTTCTCGCATTAGCTTTATCCAACGCAATGCCTTCTTGGGTTCAGAAAAGTAAATGTAGAAGTGAGCGACTTGAAAGCAATAAGCCATTTGTCGATCTCTGCTCAATTTGAATTCATGAGCCTTCATTCCTGCCTCAATTTTGGCGATTATCTTTTCACCCAATTCAAGATTGAGTTCTTGCATCGCAATACGCAGTTCTATGGAATGAAGACGTTCAAAAATGAAAACAGGGTAGGAATTTAACGCCACTAACCTTTCTATTGTCTGGTTGGCAACCTCAATTTTTCCAGCGGCGGCAGCATACCAACCAATATTGTAAAGCCTACTCGCATACATTTGGTAGAGGTTTTCATCAGCCATGAATCTTGGATTTGTGTCGAGAATTTCGACCACCCTCTCTGCATATTTCAAAGATTCAGAAGGCTGATTTAGCCAGCGAAAAATATTCCTTTTGATGAAGCAATACTTGATTTCGGCCCTCACCGACAATAAGGGTGCATCATCTCTCATTAAGGGATGATTGCTGAGTTCAATTGCGGTTTCATACATTGCGTTGTAACCACGCCTCGATGCAAGCGTGATTTTTTCCTCCAGTTCAAAATAAGCATCAAGGTTCTTGAATTTCTCCCAGACCATCGCATATTTCTCGTCAAAGCCTTCCATTTCGGGGGGAGTGTAGCCAACCCCCGCATCCCTCATCAAAATCGTTTGCTTTTTGTAGAGCAATTCACGCCATGTGTGAAAGTCCTCATAGCGCTCACACAATTCAAGCGCCCGATCCATCTTGAGCCACATGAGCTGCATGAACTCCGACTTCTGAAAAATTTCAATTTGACCGCATAGGGCGACGATTTCTCCCGCACCCTTGCGCTTCATCTGCTGCTCTAGGATGGAATCTGCGATCATGTCACGAAGGTAAACCTTCAATGCTGGGAAATTTGACACTTTCACGGCCTTTGCCAACGAATCTTCGTCATACTTACGCCGACGAAGTATAAGATCGAAAAGCTGCAATGCGGCAGTACCCTCGGAAACCTTGCGCTTTGCATAGGCACGGAAATACCTCACGGCGCTAACGTCGAGGCTCTTGACGAGATGGAGCAGTTGCAATGAGGGCTGCATAGCGCGTGACGAGAAATCGAACTTGACAAAGCCCCAATTTAACAATTTTGACGGATGATAAGCAAGGGCTTTCAAAGATAGTATCTCATCAATTTGAGCCACATTAAGCCATATTCCTCAAGTGCCTGACAATCTGAAACATATCGCATCGGAATTGCCTGAACTCTATCATGAGCCCTCCAACATAATGGCCTGATATAACCGTATGATGCCAAGAATTTAGCCCATCTTCATTGCATGGCAAATGTAAATTGGATGATATCAGCGTTTATCTTGCCCTCAGAATCAACATCAAGCCCCTATAAGCGGGGCTGTTCATTGAGAAATAGCAAAAGGCGGGCAGCCGAGTGGTTGGAAGATTGACGATTCACCTAAACGCGACTGCCCCGCCCTACGAGAAGACAACCCAACCCCCTTTGCAGGGGGCTGGGCCTTTTCAAGTCCTCACTTTCAAGGTGGCCAAAGTTTAGGAGCCAAAACCACCGAGAAAGCCCGATCTTTGACGTAAAACTACGATTTCGGAGAATAGAATGCAAAGAAATTCGCCTTGGCGGCAATGTCGCCCTGCCTTGTTGCGCCCTGCGCAATCGGTTTGGGTCAGGCTGCGCTCCCAAGGCGTGAGCGTGGGATTTTTTGGTGTTTGTCGCTGGATCTGGCACAGTAAGGATCTTCGCCAGCCTTTTGGCGTAGGTCGGTGGAGGGGCCGTTTGCCCCTCCACATCCAGCGGCCCCCAATCCCCAATCCCAGGAACTAGCGATCTTTTGAGTTTGGAGTGCGGCGGCGAGGCGGAGTTTCCTGCTTGGCGACCAATTCATCCCAAGCCATCATACCTTGAATTGTTCTTTTGGCTAGTAGAGTAGAAAGATAGTTGAACCGCCCGCCGCCGTCATTTTCACGGCTCGATGATCGCCCAAGATTCTCCTTCCAATGTTTCCCGACCACGGGTGACGGCTGCGCTCTGGGGCTTTGGGGCGGCTGGCCTTTCCAACACCTCCCTTTTTGGCAAGACAGCGACCCGCCGCCCACCCCTAGCGCCGCCCGAATGAGTCATAAGCACACATCTCCGAATCGTCCCCGACCTGCGGGGAGCTTATTGTTCCTATTACCTGTTGATTGATCCATCGTCGGGGCGGCATTGCCGCCGCCCCACAATGGAGCCACCCAGACTTTCATCGCCGCCTAAGAACACACACGTTTTTTGACCGAGGATTTTTTACACCACATTTATAGGTAGAGCTATGAAACACGACACTTTTCCCGACCACGGCCCCGCCGTGAGGCCACCATGCCTCATGCGGACACCGCCAAGACACCACGACCCGAGCGCCGTCCGCGACATGGGCGAGAGGCCACTACAGCCATTCGCGCATTGCCGCACCGATGCAGCCTCTGTGCCTTGCACTGGCGTATTGCGCCGAAACTCCATTTGATCGCTTAAAGCGCACTGCCTTCAAACCGCCAAACCTGATGTTGTGCGGCAACTTGGAGCCAGTATGGGAAATCTGCGCGATTCCGCCTTCGGTGGATTGCGCCCGATTGACGGCGTTTTCAATTTTTCTCTAAAGACCAAAGCCAAGGAGGTTCAATCATGGATAAGGAAAAGGACAGGAAGCAGCAGCGGCCCAAGGAGGCCGAGGGCGGCGACAACAAGTTATGGGAGTCGGCGTTCGACTCCAAGGCGACACCCACGGCGCAACCGCCAGTGTCGCAGCTCACCGCAAACCCCGCCGAGGGGGAGCATCATGCCGAGGAGGGCGGGTACGAGCCAGAGTCGGTGGTGTTCGACATCGGGGGATTCGCCGACCCCAACCATCCGGCCGAAAGCAACGGCAAGGGGATCAAGGTGGTGATGCCCTGCGGCCTCGACAGCCATGCCGCGCTCGTGCATGCCGTGATGGCGATGCTGCGCTGCACTGAGAGCGAGGCCCAGACCACGATACAAAAGGAGCATATCGTCTGGACGAACTACCAGCCCGAGGGCCATGGCACCGACCGCGAGGGGAACGTGGTCCACCTCATACGCTTCAAGCCCAAGTATGTGGAGCGCACGGCGCATGAACCCGCCACGCTCAAGCCGACCGAAAAGGACGACTTGGAGCAATTCAAGGCGTTCAAGCTCTACCTTGAAGACCACGAGGGCGACAACGTCCGCGACCCCTACTTGCAATATGACCAATGGGCCAAGACCCCGCCAAACCTGTTTTTCGTCGAGGATGTAAAGGAACCGGGCAGGGGCATGTTCGGGACGGACTTTGGCCCGGCACGGATCGACTACGAGAAGAAACGCGAGGCGGTGGTACAATACGTGGTCTGGGAAAGGCTTCGGGCCAAGCGGGAAAGCCTGGCAGGGGAAATTGCCGACGAGAACGGCGACATGAAAGGCACCGTTGAGGAACTCGCCGACAGCCTCCCGCGCATCATCGACCCGACAATGATGCAGCAATACCTCCCCGACCAATATTACTCGTCTTGGATCGCGCTCCATGCACGGATCATCGTGGCGCAGGGTGCCCTTGAGAAGGGGGATGCGACCTTGATTGCCCAAAAGGACTTGGGTGCAGCCATCTTCGAGCTTGGAAATTGGTTTGCCAAGAATGCGGAAAAGGAATTCCTGCTCAAGCATTTCCTTTTCGAGGAGTTTGTCGCAAGGAAGTTCAGCGAAGAGGATGTGCAGGAGGTTCACCGACTCGCGACCACCAAGGACTTCGGGTTGGAGCATGGGCGGCAATTGCTCCACCTGTACTACAAGCTCACATTCACCCTGACGGAGCTTCTGGGCCGCATCGAGTCCGAGCCGACGAGGATGGCGATGTTCCTCGACCCCCACGCCGACCAAGGGCTGGACATGCACGGCTTCCAGATTGAGAACCAAGGCAAGGCGGGTACTGCCATGCTTGGAATGATGCACGACCACCCGAACGCCAGAAAGGTGAATGCGACCTTCTACCCGGAGGCGGAGACCAAGGATTTCAGGCAGGGCGGCGAAAAAGGCCGTGACGACTGGAGCGAGGGCATCGCGCTAGACCTATACCTCTGGCACGACACCGAGTCGGGCGAGTGGGTGCTGGAGGATTTCAGCACCGTTGAGGAACACAAGGAGAACCGTGCAAAGGGTTCGGCTGACTCGCCCGTGCCAGCGGCATTGTTCGAGGAGCTGAATTCCAAGCTGCGCTTCCCCAAGGGCGCGCTGTACTACCGCTGCCCGGACGAGGCGAGCTACCGCATCCTGCGCACGACCGAGCCGATGACCGTCGCCGACTGGCTTCGCACGGTTGCAATCGCTGGTCTGATGATCGGCTTGGCCGTTGCCTCTGGTGGAACGTCCATCCCCGCACAGGTGATCATGATCGGGTCTGCGGTCGCGATGGCGGGGGCCGAGGTCGCCGACATGGTTGAGGAGTCGCAACAGGGGATGCTCACCACCGAGCGCGTGGTCGTACACAGCGCCATGATCGCCTCGTGCATCTTGGGCAGCACCACGGGCGCATTGGGGATGCTGGAAAAGGTCGGCAAGCTGGGCGCGATGGGCGGAAGGGTGGCCCGTGTAGTGGCTGGATTGCAAGTCGGGGCCGACGGCGTGTGCGTAGCCGTGTTCACGAAGGAAGCCTTCGAGGGATTGAAGGCGGCGGCGGACGACCCGGAGGGCGTGACCTTCACGCGCTTGCTGGCCTTCTTCTTGCAGATGGGCATGAACGGGTTGATGCTCTACGGCATGAAGGGGTCGATGTTGGAGGCGGCAGGGGCCAAGAAGCTGACGCAGGCAGAGGAACTCCTGAAGGCCGAAACCAAGGAGGCGATGCAAGCCGAACGCATGGAGGCAAGGGGGCAGCGCATCAAGGACAACAAGGCCACCTTTGACGCTGAACTTGAAAAGCTCTTCGGGAAGGAGCGCGGCAGGGTGGTCACGAGCAGCTTGGCAAGCACGTTGGGAGCAATGGGCGGCGGCATCTCGATCAACATCAGCATGACCAACTTCCGCAAGTTGTGCAAGATTGTGAAGACGCTCATGGGCAGCGGCACGGCACTGACCGTGGACATGGTGATACAGCGGTTGGAGGGGCTTGGGATGCGGTCGCGTGAGCTGCTTGCGGCAGACCGTGCGGCGATCCAAATGGCGATCAACGACGTGAAACGGGAGAACATGACCGCCGCCGAGATCGAGTTCGCCGACAGTTATTACATGCACGTCGCCGACAGCGACCTCACCAACTACGAGTTGCGCGAGCTGCAACGCAGGGGCTACACGATCAACGCCGAGACTGGCAGCTTGGTGGCACCAACTGGCAGGACGGTGGACTTCAAGCACGAGTTCCTCCCAAACGACCTTCGCAGCAAGTCATTCGACTTCAACCGCTACATCGACTTCGAGGCTGACGGCGACCTCATGGCACTGGTGGAGGGGCGGCAACGGCTCCGGGAGCGCATTGCCCAGATGCGGCGCGAGATCAAGGAGCGCAAGGCTAATGGCGAGGAAATTCCCAAGGCTGAGATGGACGCATTCAACAAGGCGGCAAGCGAGGTAGGGGTGATGAGTGAGAACATCGCCGAGCGTTCCCTGCAAAAGTACCTCGACGGCGAGGGCTTCATACAGGTCTATCCAGAGATCGGCGCACCATCCTCCAAGTCGGGCGACTTCGACCGCATCTACATCAAGGAGGGTGACGGGCGCTACCAAATCTTCGAGGTAAAGGGTGGTAGCAGCGAGATTGGCGACCGCATCATCAACGACGTTGCTGGGATTAGACCCGGTTCAATTGCACAGCAAGGAACTTTGCCATATTTGAAGCAGATTTTACACGAGATGGGAAAGCGTGAAGCGACTTCTACTTTGGCAGGGAAACTTGCAAAAGCTCTTGGGGAAGGTGACGTGGAATATATGTACTTTCGACAAGCATTTGCCGAGAACGGAAGTCTAAAAAGTCCAGAAATCGGGCAGTTTGACATCAGAGAAGTAGAGCAATTTTAGATCGAATGGCAATGAAAAAAGAAAATACGATTTCTCTACATCCAATAAGGAACAATTGGTACGTCGAGAAAGAATTCAAATTCCAAGTAGAAACAGCATCGGAATACACTGGCAAAGTTGTCACTAAACCCTTCTTGCTCACTTCCTTGGCTAAGTATTCTTGTCGAGCGGGTGTCAATTTCCTTGTACTCAAACGCGACAAAGAAAAATTCTTGGAATACTTGCGTTTGGCACACATTTCAGGAACATGGCACTGGAAAGGGATGATGAGTAGCGACCCACAGCTGATTCAAATCCCAAACGGATCGGATTTCGAGATAAATGGGGTAAAATCCAATTCCGATGTGGATTTCGGTAGCTGGCTCGAAGGCATCTATATCGCCATGATCCTACGTGACATCAATGCAGTCAAGGTATATGGCGAGGCCGACCCAGAGAAGGTCGTGCGCTACGGCCAGAATACCCCCGACCCTTGGGAGATTCCTTTTATCAAGTTCCTAAACGGCATTTGGGCATTTGACACCAATATTGTCACGTATCTAAAGGATGCGCTCAGGGGCAGCGATCCGACTGGTTACAATCCCATGCGCGCCGATTGGATGCTTAACATCCTCTCGCCTTTGCTTGAGCTTTGGGCGATGGTATTCGGCAAGGACGAGGCCCGATTCAATGCCAAGCTCCTAGAGCAGCAGCAATTGCGCCGCGACTGGCACGAGGCTTTGGGCGAGGAGGCTGGCAACAGCATCATGGAATACATCGACCTTGCGGCCTTGGCGGCGGTCTGCTATGCCCACGACAAGGGCTTCAAGATCGACGTCAAGAGCGACTACCTCCCCGAATTCCTCATCAATGGCGACTTCCCCAAGCTGGAATGGCCCGATCCCGAGTGGAAGGAATGGCCCAAGGCTTGACAGCGGATAGGTAAAACACACGGCTTCTTGCTTGCTTCGACTTGTCCCTGAAAAGGGACGCAGGGCTACCCATGCCCGCATTTTGAGAAAATAGTCTGTATAAAATCAATCATCCAAGGATATGAAAACTCATTTCCCAGAATCTCTTTTGCTCTTCATTTTGCTAGTCTCGGCGAGTGCGTCGCACTCCCAGAGCAGCCCAAGCCCCGTGATTCAGGACTACGACAACACGAGCCTTCCAGCGGCCTACCAGATCAACGCCGATACGACCTTTTGCAAGGGCCGAACCTTCACGATCCACGGGCAATATTTCAAGAAGGCCACGAGCGGCGAGCTTTGGGACACCACCCAAGTCTTCCTTTCGGGGCAAAGGGTTTGGCCGCAATCGATCACCGCGACGATGGGCGGCACCAACGACCGCATCGTCTTCCAGCTACCTACCTCCCATGCTGGCGACACTTGCCTTCGCTTGGAGATCGTGAAGCGCACCATCCTTGCCCTCGACACGTTCCTCTACACGGTTGCCGACACCATCTGCCTGACGGGCGATGTGGCCCAAGCGGCCTACCAAGGCTCGACGTTTTGCCTCGGCGACACCAACCCGCTGCCATCGGTCACGCTCACGCCGCCGACCGCCACGGGCATGTTTTGTTGCCGTACTGGCGTTCCTGGGTTTTGGGTAAATCCAAGCACGGGCGAGATACCGCTGCACCTTGGGTCGGTGGGCAGCAACAACCAATTCCTATACTGCACGAACCATCCGAGATGCGCCGACACGGTGGCCTTCGCGGTGGCGATCCAGCCGACCATGCCCAGCACGGCGACGATACAGGGGCTTACGTTTTTCACCGTCTGCCAAGGCAGCGGCCCCATAAGGCCCGACACGGCAAACCTCCAACCCACGGGCGGCACGTTCCGATCATGGACGGGCCTTGCGGTGCAAAACGCATCGACGGGCCAGTTTGCGCCGTCCTTGTCGGCGGTGGGCTTGCACTCGCTCTGGTACGTCCCCAATGCACCCTGCTTTGACAGCACGGAGATACAGGTCGTGGTCATGCCCACGGCGACCGCGATGGTGGGCTATCCAGCCATCCCGCTCAACCTCGGAGTCCCGACACTCTGCCAAGGCACACAGGCGGTTTGGCCCTCGTTTTCCAGCGGCAATGCGGGCGGCACCTTCTTGGCAAGCCCAAGCGGCCTCAACGTAGGGCCGACAGGCGACATCGACCCCGCAAGCAGCCAGACGGGCACTTACACCGTGCAATACGCGACAACGGGCCTTTGCCCCGATACCGTGACCGCTATCGCCAACCTCCACATCGACACGACCCTTTCCGCCCAATTCACCCTGCCCCAGACTCAGTATTGCGCATTCGGGGTGTTGTCGCCCATCGCCACGGGCCAGACGGGCATCTGGCAAGTGACCAGCACGACGGGCCAAGTGCTGTTCAGCCAAGGCACGGCCCCGATTGCCATTGCCGCGACGGGCATTGCCAGCGGCGCAAACTACCAGTTGCGGCACATCATGGGCGGCTTCTGTTCCGACACGGCCTCGGCGACATTCACCGTGCTAGCGACCGACAACCCTTCGTTCACCTACCCGCCCAACGGCAACTTCTGCATTGGCGACCCCGACCCTTGGCCGCTCGTGCAAGGCATTGGCGGCTACTTCCATGCGGTCACGCAATCGACCGTCGTGGACATCGACGGGCGCTTGCACCTGACCGCCAGCGGGGCGGGGACGCACACGATCAGGCACATCACGGGCGGCACTTGCAAGGATAGCACGGATGTGAGCGTGAACATATTCGGGAGCGCATCGGCCAATTTCGCCTACCCTGCATCGGTGTTTTGCAGCGGCGACACCAACCCCCTGCCCCAAATCCTCGGAACGCCCGGCGGCTCGTTCTCGGCGGACTCCGGCTTGGCGGTCGATACCGTGACGGGCGCAATCATCCTATCGCAGTCACAGGCGGGAACCTTCAACGTGACCTACACGCTCACGGGCAGTTGCCAAGCACAGTTCACCCAGACCGTGCAAATCAGCCCGACCGATTCATCCACCATCATCGCCTACGTTCCCAACCACTACTGCCAATCCGAACCCGACGCGATACCCTTGATCCTTGGCGACACGGTGGGCAGCTTCGTGGCGGGTGGCGGCATCGTCTTCAGCAACACCGACAGGGGGCAGCTCGACCTGAGCGCCATGCAAGCGGGTGGCCCCTACATCGTGTACTATGACATCGCCAACCGCTGCGCCATCGACACACGCGACAGCATTTGGATCGAAGTTCCCGACGACCCGACCTTCTCCTACCCCCAATCCAGCTATTGCGAGGGCGGCGCAAACCCCTTGCCTTCCAGCATCGCCATGCAGGGCGGCACGTTCAGCGAGATCACCGCAAGCGTGGTGTTTGCGAATGCGACCACGGGCGAGATCGACGCGAGCGCAAGCCTCCAAGGTGGCCCGTACTTCATCCAATACACCACGGCGGGGCCATGCCCAGAGTCATCGACGCAGCAACTCACCATCATGCCCCAGCCATTGTCTGCAAGCCTCACCGTGTCGCCCGACACGAATTATTGCACGGGCCAAAGCCTGATGCTCCAAGCCACGGCGGGAGGGGCGACGGCTTGGCAGTGGTGGCTCAATGGCAATCCCGCCGCGACGACCGACGACATGCTGATGCTGGATGCGGAATTGACGGGCCTCGACAATGTCTCGGTCGCGATGGTGAACGCACAGGGTTGCAGCGACAGCCTGAGCGTGACCTTGCGGGGCTTGCCAGCCCCAAGGCTCACAGCGACCGTCCTGAAGGCCGAGACCAATGCGCTAGGCTCGTCGGTGGTGGACTTGCAAGTCTCAACCGACATCGCGGGGACATTGGTCGATTGGCAAGCCATCGGCACCAACTTGCGCGACATCGCCCCCAATGCTGGCAGCATCCCCACATTCGGCCCCGCTACACCAGCGGCATTGACCATATCGGCGGCATTCGTCGCGCCGTTCGAGCTTGGGCGGCTCACAGTGCTGCTTTCGCCCCGCAACGCCTCGTGCGACGGGTTCCCAGACACGGTGCAAGTCACCCTGAGTCCAGACACGATGCGCGTATTCGTCCCAGAGGTGTTCACCCCAGACGGGAACGGCAAGAACGACACTTGGATGATAACCTTGCTCGACGGCACCGACCCCGCCCAATACAGGATGTACCTCTTCAACGATGCGGGCGGCAAGGTGCTTGAGATGGACGGGCTGCACCAGAATTTCGACGGCGGCTCCCTGCCAGACGGCGTGTATTGGTGGGTGCTGCAAGACACCCAAGGCCGCGACTTGCAAGCAGGGGGATTGACGATCAGGAGAAAATGAATATCAAAAAATAGACATGGAAACAGAGAGCGAGACATTGGAGAAAATCTCCGATTTGGGACTGCCCAAGGGGCATCGCGAATTCGACTACAAGCGCAAGTTCAAATTTCGGGTGACTTTCAAGGCCACCGTTCGGGGGGCCGCAAAGGCTAGGGAAAGCAGCTTCTCCTACTATGACTTGGTATCGGCCCGCAAGTGCTACCGCGACATCCTCTTGGCCTTCTACAAGGGCAGGGAGATCGAGTCGTTTGCCGTCTGCCTGAACCACCACGGCTCGAAGAAATGGGAGAAGCCGATCCACGAGGAGTCTGGCGAGGATTCAAACTAATCGGGGCCAAAGGAGCTAATTCTTATGGAAAATGGTAAATTATCGAATGAAAATGAATAAAATCTTCATCCTTCTGGCCTTGTTGGGCCTGTTTGCTACGATCACATTCGCCCAATCCCCGACGCGCCGCCCTTGGGCGCTCAAGGTCGATCTCGCTGGCTACGCTTCACAGACCCTTGCAGTGGAGGGTGAGTTCATGCTCACGCGCCGATTGTCGGTGCTTGGACAGGTTGGCCACGTCTCGGGCGAATACTTCTATGGCTTCTTGGACAGCTACGGCTTTCAGGCCAGGATCGGGGCCAAATGCTACCTTGGATTGGCGCAAGCTGAAAAAATGGGAGGTTTCGCATTCCGTTGCGAGCTTGCTGGCAGGTATTGGCATTCGAGGGAATACCATGCCAACTTCGACCAACTGCAAGCCGTGGGAATAGCCGCATTGAGCTACGCATGGCACCCATTCGACCGCATCCTCGTCGAGCCTTACGTCGGCCTTGGCAGGTCGCGGTCCAGGGTGGATTTCGGTGACCGCAACTCGGTGTTCGGCACCGACCGCGCACCCAATTCCCCTTGGATCACCGTCCATTCCAAGGATTTCGAGTACGACCCCGACATGCTTGGCCACAATTGGAGCGCATGGCAATGCGCATTCGGCTTGATGCTAGGGTTCAGGATTTGAGGGGCAACCAGTGGATTTTCTACAAATAACAGAATACGACATGAAACAAATAGGTGCATTTGCAATGGTTTTCGTGATAATGGCCCTGAATTGCCACGGCCAATCTCCCAAGGCGCATCCCGTCGCGCTCAAGGCCGACTTGTCGGGTTTCCTCACCAACACCCTTGCCGTCGAGGGCGAGATGAAGCTGTCGCGCAAGTTCTCTGTGCTTGCACAGGCGGGGGTGGTGCGCTCAGGCCCGTATTCCAGGTCGCTGCACGGCATCGGCTGCGTCGGAAGGGCGGGGATCAAGTATTATCCCTTTGCAAAGGAAAAGGAAGGGTTCGGCGGCTTCTCGGTGCGGGCATTCGGCATCGTGCGCCCGTGGAGCATGGTGCAGTGGCAGCGCAAGCAATACTCCATGACTTGCTACGGTGCGTTCGTCGAGGTCGGTTACGCCTTAAAGTTCCACGGTGTGCTGCTCGAACCGCTGATTGGCTTTGGCCGTGCTATCGAGACGTACAGGTATTTCCGCACGAGCTACGGCGGTTGGGCTGCCAACCCGCCGTGGGAAATGTTCAGTTGGGATGGGCGGTACGATTGGAACTCGTATTCCCGGATGGGTTGGTGCGTGAGCTTCGGGCTGATGTTGGGATTCAGGCTTTGAGGTTTTCGAGGTGTCCACATGCCTGAAATTGGCTTTGGATTGGCACTTGAAAAGCTGGAATTTTCGCCAAATGGCAAATGTCTCCTTTTCGGATACTTTTCTACTTCTTTTCGCCTTCTTTTCCGATACTTTTGCCATTTTTGTGCCTACTTTTCCTCTACTTTTCCTCTTCTCATCGGCTTCTTTTTTGGGGAATGGTTGCATAATTTTGTCAAAGCCATGCATTGCGTATTTTATATTGATAACCAATACTTTATGTATTCGTATCAAGGGTATGGGCTAAAAATTCACCCAATTCAGGAAAATGGACACAAGGAACGAAAAGTTATCAGTCTCGGAGTTCAGGCAGCGGCTCGTGAAGGTACAGGAATCTATCTTGACGGCCACCGACGCCGAAATCGAGGTCGCCTTTCTGCGACTCGCAAAAGGATCGAACGGGATGCTTGGCGAGTCGCAGGTGTGGCAGCACCTAGGCTCCAAGCGCCGGGCGATCATCGCCTTCCTCGACCAGATGCATGGCGTGACCGAGAAAATGGAGATGGTGCGCGAGATCGCCAGAACCACCGAATCACTCGGACTGCCAGACTGCGGCGTGGAAGGAATGCCGACATTCGGGGAGCGGGCTAGGCAAGCCGAGGAGATTTTCGAGTTCTAAGCGGCTTCCCGCCATAGCCCAAAGAATGCCGCCCCATGAGTACAGTCTCGTTGGGCGGCTCCAGTTCAGGCTCGGTGCCCAAAGGTGTATAGCTATTTCAGGACGATACACGAAAATGGAACTTCCGACACATTTCCGACACTTTTCCTCGTACAGAACTTCTGCAAATTCAGGCCAATCAGGGGGTGCAAAGGGCCGCTTCTGGGAAGACTTTCAAATACGGTGGGGCGCGTATGCTTCGGCAAAGTCGAAATCCCATGCCGCAAGCGGATCGGAATGCCCATGCCCATTTGCTAGAACTTGGTGCTGGCTACCGCAAGTGGGCCGAGTACGGCTTTGCCAGCCTTCCAAAAGGGGTTGCGCCGAATTTTGCCCTTGGCCCCAAGACACTTAAATTGCGGCATGATGAAGGCAAGGGAAAAGGACGATTTGAAGATGGTGTTGCAGGGCGCGTGGGTGAAGGGCATCCGATGGTTTGCATTCGGAACCGATGCAGCGGGCCTTTCAAGCGCAGACGATTGCAAGTTTGTCGGCTCACTCAGCTCCGCCTTTTGGCCGTTCGAGAATGTCGGCGAGATTGGCGTGACCCCGACAATGTGGACTGCCCTGGACCCTGCACCGACAAGCGCAAACTTGGTCGCGGTCGATGACATCAAGGCCGTGTGGGTGGGCAACCGAAACCATGACGGAAGTGTTGTCTGGCATGGCTTGATCTTTCCTAGGCGATAGCTCTCATTCACCCGAAAGCTCACACAGTCATGGAAAGGCGGAATCGACCGCGAATCGATTCAGAAACGGGGAATGAATGCGGAATCTGATAGCCGACCTCAAGCACAATTGCCGAAATCCCCTTGGGTTTCCGGCCCGAATTGAGTTGGCAGGGAGCAATTTCTCGAAATACACCAATTTTTCTGGCAAAAATGCCAAAACCGTGGATATGCATCAATACTCATTGATACACGTTAATACACATTGATACGCATCGATACATGTTGATAGAGATTATCGATTGGGACGAAAATAATGCTGATTGTCTGCCCGATTGCCGGAACCTGCTACGAATTTTTGCAAAAGCGACGGTGGATGCAAATTGGGAATTCCACTTGGGCAAAGGATTCATATTGGTCTGGCCAACCCCAAAATTGACCGCCATGACCAAGAAGCCTCCCAAACCCATCGCATCTTAACGAATGTCGAATAGATTCGGAATAGGAACGGAATACGGACAAAATGCGGATTCAATGGTTCGGTAACGGTGCCTAACTTTTGGCGTGACCATGCGGACTGGATAGACGGCGCAACGCATCGTGGCCCGTAAGTCGAAAATGAACGGCTCACGGCCAATGCGCACAGGGGCAAACCGCTGCGGCAACGCATACCCAATCCACGACTCGTAGAAAATGCCAAGGTCTGCAACTGCAATCCCAGGCAACCTAGGCAGCCTTCCCAAAATTGCAGAAAAGGAAATTCTGGACGGTGTTGAACGGCGTGACATGATCCTCGTGCGCGCATCGAATCTTCTTGAACCCGGCTGAAAGCACCTCCGAAAGTTCGTCCTCGGAATATTGCCTCACGGGCAAGCCGCTGCACCGCTCAGGCCCGTTCTCGCTGAACGTCCCGATAGTCATGTAGCCGTTCACCGCACTT